>DAIRFU010000884.1:0-2456 GCA_036794935.1 Kofleriaceae bacterium
TTCACCTCCGCCGGGGTCAGCACGGCCTCGGCGGCTGCAGCCTGATCGCGCGGCTCCGTATCCACATCGGTTTCGGGCGCGACCGGCGCGACCGGGGTGACCGGTGCCTGCGCGATCGCGGTGTGCACCGACGCGACGAGCAGCAAGGAGATCAGCGCGCGCGTCACGGGATGAACAGCCGGTAGACCAGCTTGCCGTGCCAGTCATTGATATCGAGCTCGGCGGGGTCGTCGAAGTTCTTGCTCAGGTACCCCGCCTGAAACGACACGTTGTCGTTCGTGATGATCCGCCACGGCAGCCGCCGCTGCGGATGCCACGGGGTCTTGAGCTCGGCGCTGACGTCGAACGTGCTGCCGCGCACCGTCTGCTCGTAGCCACCGATCACGCGCGCGTTCTCGAACAGCTTCTTCTCGCCGCGGATGCCGACCGACCCGAACCCGACCTCGAAGCGCAGCACGTCGAGCGGCGTGAACCGGGTCAGCGAGCTGCCGAGCAGACCCGACACCCAGTCGCCGGCGAGGTCCTTGACCAGCTGGTCGCCGACGCCACCGCTCGGGTTCGTCGACGGATCGATGCGCGTCGGATCGGAGCCGATCGTCTGGTCGCCGAGCGTGCGGCGCAGCTGCTCGGGGTTTCTGCCCAGCAGCAGCAGCGCCAGCGTCTGCGACTTGTCGTAGCCGGTCGAGGTCCGCAGGTCCCACTGCGGCTGCTCGAGCGAGCCCGAGATCGTGAGCGTGATCGTATGGGTCTGGCCCGACAGATCGGTGTAGTCGGGCGCGTCGCTCGTGATATCCAGCGACGGGTTCGTCGCCTTCTCGTTCTCCGCGAAGTCGATCGAGCCGCTCGTGCGGGTGAACCGCGCGCGCATGCCGGGCAGCTTGAACTCGCCGCTCTGGACCCGGATCGCACCCGAGATGCGCGGCTCGCGCGGTGACCCGGTGATGCGCAGCCGCGGCCCGGCGAGGTCGATCTTCGCGATGTTGTTGTCGACCGCGAACTTGCGAACCTCGAGCTCGAGATCGAGGTCGGCGTTGCCGATCGAGGGGTATTCGTCCCAGAACGGCTTGGCCGGCGCGACCGTCTCGGGCTTGGGCCGGATCACCTCGGTGACGTCGAAGTTCCGGGTGTACGCGCCGCTCACGATCGACACGTCACCTCGCGCCTGCCACGCGGCGTCGGGGCCGGGCAGCACGAGCGAGACGTCGCGCGCCGAGATGTTGAGGTCGAGCACGCGCGACTTGCGCAGCGGCACCTTCTCGGCGTCGAGCGAGACGTCGGCGTGATCGAGCTTGCCGTCCGCGAGCACGAGGCTGCCGCGCACGTTCTCGAGCTTGCCCTCGCTGTCGATCGTCGCCCGGATCGGGTTGTCGCTGAAGTCGATCAGGTAGCGGCGGTGGTTGCCGACCTCCTCGGTCGTGATCTGCACGCTGCCGCCGAGTAGCGCGATCTCGCGCCGCACGCCGCGCGGGAACAGCGCGAGTGGCTGCGCGCGCGTACCCTCCTCGGGATCGAACGTCAGCGTCGCGTCGATCTGTGGCAGCGCGCCCTTGCCGCCGAGCGCCGCCTCGATGCGCGCGAGACCGCTGCCCTGGGCGAGGGCGTTCGGTGCGAGCGCGGACAGCATCTTGCCGGCGATCTTGCCCTCGATGAGGAGGCCCCACGTCGCCGGCTTCAGTCCGTCGAGGCCGATGATGCCGGTGACCTCCAGCTTGCCGCGCTCGTCCTTGCGATCGTCCTGCACGTTGATCGTGAACGCGTTCTCGAACGCGAGCGTGCCGTTCGCGAGCTTGATCCGGCCGCCGGGTACCTTCTCGCCCGCGACCGTCCGCGGCCCGAGGACCTGGAGCACCGAATCGCCGCCGGGCAGTCGCAGCGTGACCTTGTCCTTGACGTCGAGCGACGCGACGTACGTCGGCTTGTCGAACGTGCCGCCGATCTTCGCGTTCAGCTCGAGCGTGCCGGAGATATCCTCGAGCTGGTTCTCGAACAGGGGCGCGAGACGGGCGAGGTCGAGCGACTGGCCGAGCGCGCTGATCGTCATCTTCGACTGCGTCGCGCCGCCGGAGATCTCGACGATGCCGGCCGGCGTGACGAGGCGCGCGGGACACGGCTGGCGGCCGCCCTGGACGTTGTAGTTGCGGCACGAGAGCTCGAGCGTCGAGGGAGTGACGCGCACCGAGAGCGCGAAGTCGTTCGGGTTGCGCGGCACCATCTCGAACCGGATCGGCATCCGGCGGCCATCGCGCGTGCGGTGGTTGATGGTGGCCTCCAGCTCGCCGAGCTCGAGCCACGCCTCCGGCTGCGCCGGCTTGCCACCGAGCGGCTTCAGCTCGGTGCGCACGGTGACCGTGCCGGACCCCCAGACCTGAAGCTCCTCGGACAGGCCGAGCTTCTTCGTCAGGTCATAGAACGGGCCGAGCTCGACGCGCCGGCCGGACAGCGCCATGTCGACCGGG
>DAIRFU010000281.1:0-8894 GCA_036794935.1 Kofleriaceae bacterium
ATCGGGTCACTGGAGACCACGACGACATGCATGGCTCCGACTTTGGGTTCACTGCCGGTGCGTTCACGGGCTGGGCGTTCGGGCTCGGCGACAAGCTCGATCTTCGCGCCGGCGTCGGGGCTCAGTTCATCGATCACTACATCGACACCCCTGCCGGGCGCTCGACATCCAGGACCCCCTTCGTCGGGCTCGATCTGGTCGTAGCCTATCGCTTGTAGACGACACCCAGCTGGACCGTGCTCCATCTTCGCGTAGGATCGTCACGTGCCGGTGGCCGACATCCATCCCGCGCTGCGTGACCGCGTCATGTCGATCGCAGTGTTCGATACTCATGGTGGCGAGAACAACGTCCTGCCCAGCACGAGCGCCGTGCTCGGATTTCAGCTGGGTGGACACGTCGACGCGGCCGGACGACGGTTGTCCCGGATCGGGATCACGGGCATCCAGCCCACGGTGCGGACCTACGCGTATGCGCCGGCCACGCGTTCGGTGCTCGTGCGGTTCACGCCGCAGGGCGCGGCGTGCTTCGGTGTACCCGCGTCGGAGCTCGCGGGGCGCAGTGTCGCACTCGACGACATTCTCGGCCCGTCGCGCGCGCGCGACATTTTAGCGCGGCTCGACGCGGCGGCGGAGCCGGCGCAGGCCATCGCCGTCATCGAGTGGCTGCTACTCGCGCTGCCGTTCGCGTCCGATCGGATCGTCGAGCGCGCGGTCGCGATGATCCGCGCCGGCACCGGCGAAGAGCGCCAGGTCGCGGCGATCGCCCGCTCACTCGCGATCAGCGAGCGGCAGCTCGAGCGACGGTTTCTCGCTCGCGTCGGCATGTCGCCGAAGCGGTTTGCGAGCCTCCGGCGCTTCGAGCGCGTCGTCCAGATCGCGGCGACATCTCGATCGCTGACCGATGCAGCGGTGCAGGCCGGGTACTACGATCAGCCGCACTTCAATCGCGACTTCCGACGCCTCGCGGGCATGACCCCTCGTGCATGGCTTCAGATGTCGGCTTCGTACAAGTAGGCCGCGCGCCGCGTTGACATGCTCGGAGCATGCCGAATCGTCCCGACATCTTCACCAACGTGCACAAGGGCATCCGTCGAGCGTTGTTCGAGACCTGCATAGCGCTCGGAAGCGCGCCCGAGGACGCGGTACCAGCGGCGCTGCGCGCGCAGCTACGTGGCGTTCTCCACTTCGTGCGCCACCACGGTGAGAATGAGGATCTATTGCTGCTGCCGATGCTGGTGGACACCGCGCCCGGCGTGCACGCACGCATGCGGGACGCTCACACTCGGATCGACAATACCCTCCGCGAATTCGATGGTCGCATCGACGATGGTGGCGCGACCGAACTCTACCATCGCAGCTGCGATCTCGCATCGCTATATCTCGAGCACATGCGCGAAGAGGAGCTCGAGCTCGAGCCGCAGATCCGAAGGGTGCTCTCGGCGGTACAGCTGCTGGAGTTCGGTCGGGGCTCGGTCGCCCGGACGGCGCCTGCCGATGCACGCTCGATGCTCACGTGGATGCTCCCCGCCATGCAGCCCGCGGAGGCCCGCGAGCTACTCGCGCAGTTGCCGGAGGCCCTGCAGCGCGAGGTGGTCGATAAGCTTCGCCTGGGTTGACGTGCTAGCGCGCGAAGAACGAGACCTGCTGGCAGCCCCGGCCGATGGCGCTCGCAAGTGGCAAGCGACAGGACGAACGCATCTTCGGCGAGATGACGTGGTTCGCACTGCTCTATCACGGTTCGTTTCGCCGATCTCGCTGGCGTTCCCCGCGTCACCCCGCACGGCTTGCGCGGCACGTTCGCCACGCTCGCGGTCACGTCGCAGCTTCCATCGGCTGTTGGCTTGTGTTGGCATTGGTCGCCAGCTGGAACGAGCGAGTGGAGCGTGATGCCGCTCTGAAACACTGGTCAGCGGACGCGCAGCCGGTTCCGAAGCGAGATCTCAACGCGCTGATCACCGATCCGCACGAGCGTGGCATTTACGGATTGCCGACGTTGCCGTCACGCCCCGTTTCGCCCGGGGCCGAACCGCCAGGCCTTAACGACGTACTCAAGCGCAAGGCGTGAGGTAGCGGCGCGGGCGGGCAATCTCTTTCGCACGCGAACAGTAAGATCAGGGGGGCGATGCGGCTGTTACGTTTCTCGTCGGCTTCCTGGCTTCACGACACCGCCGCGGTTCGCGATCCAAAGGAAGTCATCGCGACGCTCGCGCCGTCGAAGTGGACTTGCATCGCGACCGAGCCGGCAGGCATGTACGACGAGTTGAAGCGACGGTGCGGCCCGCATGCGTCACCGGAGTCACAGGTGCAGGTTTTTGCGTTAAGCTGCTGCATGCGGATCACACTTGGGTTGGTCGTCATGGTCGCGGTGGTGGCACTTGGCAACGGGTGCGGAAACAAGGGGACTAGTGGCGAGTACATGCACGAGAACCCGCACTTCACCGTCTCTGCGCCATCGGATCTGGTTGCGGGAAAGGACAAGGTCGACGGCGCCTCGGGAAGCCTCTCGATCGCGAACAAGGATGGCAGCCGCGAGCTGTTCTTCGTCTGGGCGAGGTCCGGTTCGCCGTTGGACCCCGTCGCGCAGTTTGGACGCTACGGGCATGAGCCCGACAGCACGAAGATTGTCGAACAAGGCGAGCTGCCGCCTACCGGCAAGTTCGTGATCAACGAGCGTGGCGGTCGCACCTATATCCACAAGGTGATCACGAACGGCGCAGACTTTGGAATCCTCTGCATGGCGAGCACGAAGGATCCGAAGAAGGATGCGGATCTGCTCGCGGCCTGCAAGACGCTCGAGCTCAACTGAGCGCTGTCCTATCACGGGGCACGTGGCGAGGTGCGCGACACGCCAGAAGCGCCGCAAGCGTGCCGCGGGCCCATGGCCGTGGAACGAGCCGCGTGGCCGCCAGTCGCGCTCCTGCGCGAAGCGCGGGAACCGCGCGAGCAGATCGCCGAGCGCGATGCTCGGCACGGCCTCACATCTGGCGGTGTCCGCCGTCTACGCGGAGTCGCTCTCCTTTGCCGGCGCTTCGATGTCTGTGTCCGTCGATCGGGTCCGGAACCGCGTACCGGCGTGTTGCGCGCGTCAGCGTCTGCAGGCGCGCGCCGGGGGGCGCGAGCGTGTCGAGCGATTCTGTGCGGGCCTTCGTGATACCGATCGTGGAGGTAGCCCCTCGATGAGCGTCCTCGACCACTCCCTCCTGTCCGAACGCTACTTCTTCCCGCGGCCGGATGCTCCGCCCGAACCGTGGATCGTCGACGGTCTGGCCTGCGCGCGGCACTCGCGGGGGCGCGGCGTCGCCTTGCTCCACTTCCACGGCAACGGGGAGGTCGTCGCGGACTGGCTCGGTGAGTTCGCCAGTGCTCTCGATGCGGGCGGCGTCGACACGTACTTCGCCGAGTACCGCGGGTATGGAGGCTCGACCGGACGCCCTTCGCTCTCCGCGCTGCTCGAGGACGCGCTCACGGTCTTCGATGCGATGGAGCGCGCCCCGGAGGAGGTCGTCGTCTACGGGCGATCGATCGGCTCGCTGGCCGCCGCGCACGTCGCCGCGCATCGGCCGGTGCGCGCACTCGTGCTCGAGAGCGGCATCGCGGACCTCTACGAGCGCATCGCGCTCCGCGTGCGCCCGAGCGATCTCGACGCGACCGAGCAGGACATGCGCCGCGCGGTGAAGGCGTCGTTCGATCAGGAGGCGAAGCTCGCGCGGTCGACGTGCCCCGTCCTCCTCCTCCACACCGAGCACGATGGCATGGTCGAGAAGCATCATGCCGAGCGCAATGCGGCGGCCGCCGGCGATCGTGCGAAGCTCATCGTGTTCCCGCGCGGCGATCACAACACCATCCACGCCTTCAACGGCGAGGCGATCGTACGCATGGTCCTCTCGTGCACCGTCCGCACGAGTGATCCGGGGTGAGACGGCGAACCGACGTCCTCGTGCTCGTCGAGAGGGGCTTCTTGGATGTAACGAGGATCGGCAAGCCGTCCTGCGCGCGCTAGACGCGTCGCAAGCGCAGCGCTGCGGGCCCATGGACGTGGAACGAGCCGCGCGGCTGCCAGTCGCGCTCCAGCTCGAAGCGCGGGAACCGCGCGAGCAGGTCGCCGAGGGCGATCGTCGCCTCCAGTGATGAGCAGCTGGCAGAACCGCACGACCTCCGACGGCGTCAGGCCCGCCTCGGCGAGCCGCGCCATCAGCGCGGTGTGTGCGCGGTCGGCGAGGTAGCCGGCCATCTCGGCGTCCGCCGCCGCGAACGCACGCGACGCCGCCTCCGCCTCCGCGTCGGTCCCGGCGATCGTATTGCCGAGGTTGACGATCGCCTCGCTCCATCGCGCGAACATCGGCCAGTCAGCGGACGGCAGGCCCAGAATCTCGGCGATCACCATCATCGGCAGTGGGCTCGCGTAGCTGGCGACGAGGTCGATGTCATCGCCGACGCCAGCGAGCAGCGTGCGGGAGAGCTCGCGGATCCGCGGCTCGAGCGCCGCGATCGAGCGTGACGTGAACGCGCGCGAGATCAGGCCGCGGAGCTCGGTGTGACGCGGTGGATCGGTGAACAGGAGCCACTCGAATGTCAGGTTGCGCGTTGGCCCGACGTTCGAGCTGAACGCGGCGTGGTCGTGCAGCACGCGCTTGACCGCGTCGTACGACAGGGCGACCCACAGGTCCAGTTCGGGCAGGTGCAGCACGGGCCCAGCAGCGCGTAGCCGTGCGTACACCGGGTAGGGGGCGCGCCGCGTCGATTCCGAGAACAGGTCCATGGCTGCACGCTATGCTTCACGGCGATGATTCGCTTGAACGAATCGCGAACGAGCGCGCTCCTCACGGAGCCGTTGGGCGCAGCGTTCACACGTGCAGCTGCAACCTCACCCCACGCCGAGCACGCGGTGGCCGTGATCGTCGGGCTTGATGGCGACGTCGACGTCACGACGGCCCGCGGCACGGTGCGGGGAGCGGCAGTCGTCGTCGCCGCGGATACGATGTACGCATCGCGCAGCGCCGGTCCGGCACTGTCGCTCGCGTTCGATCCCGAGCTCTGCCCGGGCGTCGCCGCGTTCGCTCGCGAGCACGGCACATCGGCGATTCGCGAACTGGCCGAGATTGCGCGCGCGCATGGCGGGTCGCTGAGTGCCCGCGACACGCTCGTGGGCGTGGGCAGCGAGATCGCGAGCCGGCTCACCGGCAGCCCGCCGCGTCGGGATCGCCGGATCGCAAGCCTGCTCGACGAGCTTCGTGACCCGGACGCAGACCGGGCGCACGCGGTCGCATGCACCGGCCTGTCACCCGCGCATGTCGCGGCACTGTTCGTGCGCGACGTCGGTGTCGCGATGCGAACATTCCTGCTGTGGCGCCGGCTGCTCCACGGGCTGGCGCGCGTCGGCCCGCTCGACCTGACGTCCGCAGCTCACGCCGCTGGGTTCGCCGACCTGGCTCACTTCTCGCGGACCTGCCGGCGAATGCTCGGCTATGCACCGAGCGGCCTCCAGGCGAGCCTCGTGCGCGAGGCGAGCAGCGCGGCCCACTTCTAGCGCGCGAAGAACGAGACCTGCTGGAATCGCAGTCCAGATAGGATCTGGTCCACGCGCTCCTGCGACAGGGTGCCGATTCGCTCGCCGAGCCGAGCCTTGTCGACGGAGTCGATCTGCGAGACCACGACCACGCTCTGCTTGGGGAGCCCTCCCTCCCCGACATCGAGCAGGACGTTGCCAGGTTCGGAAGCCTTGCCGAGGTTCGTGGTCAGCGCGCACACGATCACGGTCTTGATCCGCGAGCGGTTGAAGACGTCATCCTGAACGACGACATGGGGATGCGAATGCGCGGGCTCGGCCCCCAGCGCGATCCAGAACAAGTCGCCCCGGCGTACGTCGGCGTGCGGACGTGGTCGCGGGTTGTCCGTTCCTTGCTCGTCGGTGGGCGCCTCCTCGGCGGACGTGCCGAGCAACCGCTGCAGCACCTCGGCCTGGCGAACCAGCGTTGCAGCCTCACCCGGGCGACCCAGCGATGCGTAGGACGCCGCCGAGTCCCTTCGCTCCTGCATCTCGCGCTCGATGATCGTCGTCACCTCGTCGGGACCGAGCTCCCGGCGCGCGATGTCTCCGGCACCGAGGCCGTCGGCCGCACCGGCGATGACCTCGGACCGCGTCACCGGCGCCTGGCTGAGGTCAGCGGCCTCGGCGTTGTCGATGGCCGCGAGCGTCTCGCGGATCACCGACAAGGAAGTCGTGTCTTTCGCGCGTAGCGCGTCGCGAAGCGCTGCGCGAAGAACGAGCTTCCAGGCCTCGACGGTCCGCATCTGACGATGAGTGTCACGAGCGTCGAGCGCTCGCAAGCGAGGCCGGCGTCGCGCTGGCGCGGTGGCCTTGATCTGGCCTCGTGGACCACCACGTGAGTGCGGATCGCTATCGGCCTTCGGCCACTTCGATGTCGGGCCTCTCGCCCCAGGTCGTCGTCGCGTCATGACCGAAGCCGAGCACCCGCTTCGTGATCCGGAAGTGCGCGTTCGGCAGGTCCTGGACCTCGATCTCCTCGACGATGCCATCGAGCGGCACCTCGTCGGAGATCCATAGATCGGTGTGCGTGCGCTTGTCGGCGAACATCGGGTCTGTCGACGCGTAGCTGATCTTCTTGCACTTGAACGTGCGGCCACCGATCTCGTGGAGGTCATCGGTGACCTGGACATCGTAGAGGGTCCAGCCGCCGACATCGTTCGTCGTGAGCTGGTCGAGCGTCAGGCCCTGGCGTGGCCGATCCTCGTAGGCACGGCGGCGAATCTCGCCGGTTTGTTCGACCTTGCCGGCAAACATGCGCGAGACCGTCTTGTCGTCGGCCTTCGAGACGCGCTCGATGCCGGTCGCGGTGAACGTCTGCGCCATCGACGACTCGGTGGTGACCGTGTACGCCTTCCAGTCGCCGACTTGCGCGTGCGCGAACACCTGGATCGGCGAGAGCATGCCGCCTTGGTGCTTGTCGTTCGTATGGTGTTCTGCACTCGCAGACGGCTGATCGCTCGCCGGCTGCGCTGCCGGTGGAGGATCGTCGCGCAGGCCGTACTTCCAGAGCACGAAGCACATCAGGCCGATCGAGGCGAATGCGGCCATCATCTGCCAGGAACGTGAGGTCACGGAGACGGGGTATCATGACCGCCCGGTATGCGTGCGCGCCCTGGCGTCTCGCGTGACGAGGAATCCGTGTTTCTCGAGCCGCTTGGCCTCGGCTGCGGTCGCGAACACGATGCCGAGCTCCTGGCCCCAGCGTGGTTCGCGGAACTCGTAGAAGCGGTACTTCTTCTTTGCGGCTGCGGCGACCTTGTTCAAGCACGCGAGCAGTGGTGACGGATCGATCCAGTCGGTGTTCCCCTCGAGCTCGGCCCGGAACTCGCGCGTGCCGAGCGTCAAGGAGAGGTGGCGCACGCCGCTTGTCTCGGTGCACGAGACACCCGTGGGCGAGAGTTCGGCGATCGCGCACAGCTCATCGATGACGTGCCGGTAATCGTCGGCGCTATCGACCGACTCGCCGTCGCCCACCCACTGCCGCGCCTGGGGCACGATCGTCTCGGGCGTGATCGTCCGGACGGGACGCTCGAGTTTCGCCTGCGCCTTCGCGGTGCGCGTGGCATCGAACGCGCGCAGCTTGGCGACCCGGTAGCGCTTGATCGCGGCGAGCTGCGCATCATCGACGAGCCACGCGTGCCAGTGCTCGTCGAGCACGAAGCGCCGGCCATTGCCGTGAGCCTCGGCCCAGCGCTGCAACCCGGCGAACGCCTGCTCGCGCAGGGAGCGGCCCTCGCCCGAGAGCACCACGCGGAGCTCTCCGAGAGCGACCTCGATGCCATCGTTCACCACACGCGAGGTCACCGGAACGCGAAGCGTGCGGGTCGCGCGGTGCGCGAAGAAGATCGATCGCGGCTCTTCGACCTCGCCGTAGTACTCGAGCGCGTCGGGGAGCCAGACGTTCGCGATGCGACCATTCGCGACGATGTTTCGCACCTCGTGGCCGAGGTCCAGCGAGTAACCGCGCAGCCGTTCGGCCGTCAGCCACGCGCGAACCTCGTCGTCCAGCACGCCGAGCTCGTCGAGTGCGGTCATCGTGTCCTCGAGCAAGAGCGCGCGGAGGGCCTCGTGCCAGGCGCGCACATCCGTGCCGTGATCGGCGCCCGCGAACGCCACGAGCGCTTGCCGGGCGGCCACTGCAGTCGGGGGATTGCGGAGCTGATCGTGGAGCTTGCGAATCGGTCCCCAATCACGCATTCGCTGGAACCTAGCAGGTGGGATCAGGGTTGAAGCGACCGTGCACGACGTATCGCCGCGACGCTGAAGAGTGCGTACGCCGATAGTGCGAGGATCAAGAGCGCGCGCGACGGCGCGGCCGCCGGGGGCGCCAGCTCGAGCCTGTCGAGGAGCTGGTGAGCGCGGCAGCCGATGCCGATGTTCTGGTTGCTGCAATCGATGGCTTCGCGCTCCGCATCGATGCGCTTCGGAGTGGCGTGCACGGTCGCGACGATCGCCAACGTCACGCATGCGGCGGCCACAACGTTCACGATCGCTGCGGTCGACAGCACGCTCCGACGTGCGACCAGTCCGAACATCGCGAGCACCCCACCGGCGACGACAAGCAGCCAGGTCCAATGGCTCGCGTCGAAGCCGCTGACCACGAGGTGACGCTCGAAGTCGTAAACGACCGCGCCGCGCAACGCGACCAGGACAGCAGCGGTGCCGAGCACCAGCAACGCGAACCATGCAGGTCTCGACACCTTCGATCTGGTCGGTCCGTTTTATGACGAACCTTACGCCAATCGCATCCGCCAGCGGGCGTCATCCATCTCCAACGTGGTTCTGCATGGCAGGATCGATAAATCAGCGGTTGGATCGTACTACCGGCAGGCTTCGATATTGCTTT
>DAIRFU010000017.1:0-24672 GCA_036794935.1 Kofleriaceae bacterium
AAGATCGTCCCCGCCGCGCGGGTGAGCGCCGCCATCGATCGGGCGAAGAAGCCGGCGCTCGCGCAGTGCGAGGGGGATCCCTCGTGCCTGACCCAGGTCGGCAAGCTGGTCGGCGCGCAGTACGTCGTCAGCGGCGAGGTCGGTGGCCTCGGCGACTCGAAGGTCGTCTACCTCAAGCTCACCGACGTCGCGGCCGCGCGCGAGCTGCGCTCGACCACGCTCGCGGTCGGCTCCGACGATGCGAGCGAGACGCCGGTCGGCGCCGCGGTCCGGCTCACCGATCCCGATCGCTACCGAGGCAACGTCCGCTTCGCGTTCGACGTCACCGGCGCGACCGTGCTCGTCAACGGCACCCGGGTCCGGCTCGGCCGCAGCAAGGATCTGTCGCTGCCCGTCGGCACCCACGCCGTCACGGTGACGCACCCGCAGTATCACAACTTCGTCAAGTTCGTCGAAGTCGACTACGGCAAGACCACCGACGTCCAGGTCACGATGAAGCAGTACCCGATCGTCGAGCACGACATCCAGGCGAAGGCGGGGCCGCAGGACACGGTCATCTATCACGACCCGCCGCTGTGGCGCCGGCCGTACGTCGCGGGTCCCGCGATCGCGGTGATCGCGATCGTCGCCGGCATCGTCGCGGCGCGGATCGCGCACGACTTCCCGGACTACGACAACTGCCGCAAGCTCGGCAGCGACAAGTGCTAGCCCGACGCTCGCGGCCGTCCGTCAGAGGATCGTCGCGAGCTGGTTGAGCCGGCGGTTCGCGGCGCTGAAGTCGCCGTCGTTGTACTTCTTCATCACGTCGCCGAGGATGTCCGCGAGCTTCTTGTTCGTCGCCTCGTCGAGCTTCTTCGACTTGGCCTGCGCCGACAGCCGCGCCGTCTTGGCCTGGATGAACTGGCGGTCGATCGCGATCGCCTCGACGGTGGCGACGAGCTGCGTGGCCGCGAAGTAGGCCTTGCTCGTGTCGCCGGCGTCGAGCGCCTTGCTCGCGTCGCGCTCGAGCGTCCGCGCGGGCCCGGGCAGGTCACTGTCGATCAGGTTCTTGCGGCGCATCAGGCGGTTGGCGCGCTGGATCATCGCGGAGACGTCCTTCGCCGTGTACTTGCCGTCCTTGGTCGGCGGCGCCTGGATGATCGTCGGTGCGCCGACCGAGCAGCTCTCCTTCCACCGCGCGGCCGACTCGGCGTCGCGCTGGGCGAGCATGCGCTCGCGATCGGCGATCCGCGCCTCGCGGTCGGCGACGGCCCGCTCGCGCGACGCGATCTCGGCCTCGCGTGCCGCGACCTGCGCCGTCTTGTCGGCGGCGCGACCGAGGCCATCGAGCTTGCTGTTGACGAGCGAGATCAAGTTCTCGTTCTGCGACTCGAGCTCGGTCTCGAGCTCTGCCTTCTTCTTGAGCTGCTCGGTGGCATCGCCGCCCTTGGCCTGGATCTCCTTGATCTCGGCGTCGAGCTTGTCCTTGTCGGACTGCAGCTTCTTGCGGGTCTCGAGCAGCTTGTCGCGCCGCGCGATCAGCTCCTGCTGCGCCTTCACCGCTGCCGGATCGGGGGCCGCATCGCCGTCGCCCTTGCTCTTACAGCCGAGACCGGCGCTCAGGCACAACAGGACCAGGATCCCCACGAAGCGCATACCGCTCGATTGTACGAGATCCGCGACGCGCATGCGGATTTTTGGCCGTAGAGTCGACGCATGCTGCTGTACCACGATCCCCGCGCGCCGAACCCGCGGCGGGTGCGCATCTTCCTCGCCGAGAAGAACGTGGCGTACGATACGATCGAGGTCCTGATCGCGCAGTCGGCGCACCAGACCGAGGAGTTCCGCCGCAAGAACCCGCTGTCGCTGCTACCCGTGCTCGAGCTCGGGGACGGACGCATCCTGCGCGAGTCGATGGCGATCTGCCGGTACATCGAGGAGCAATATCCCGACCCGAACCTGTTCGGCGCCGACGCGTGGGAGCGCGCACAGGTCGAGATGTGGAACCGTCACGCCGAGCTCGAGCTGCTGTGGCCCATCGCGCAGGTGTTCCGCAACACGCACGCGTTCTGGGCCGGCCGCATCAAGCAGGCGCCGGACTTCGGCGCGATCATGCGCGAGCACATCGGCCTGCGGCTCGACTGGCTCGAGGGCGAGCTCGCCAGGCGGCCGTACATGGCCGGCGAGCGCTTCACGGTCGCCGACATCACGGCGCTGTGCGCGATCGATTTCGGCAAGATCAGCGACATCCGCCTCCAGGCCGAGACGCACCCGAACCTGGTCGCGTGGCACAAGCGTGTCAGCGAGCGACCGAGCGCGAAGGCCTAGCGCCCCTCGCCGCGCTCGTAGGCGTCGCGCGACGCGCCGATGACCGCGAGCGCGCGCTCTCGATCGTAGAACCGATCGACGTCGACGCGCTTCTCCTCGAGCACCTTGTAGTCGCGGAAGAACCGGTCGAGCTCCTTCATCACGTGGTGCGGCAGCTGCTCGAGATCCTCGTACTGCGCGTACGCGGGGTCGTCGATGCACACAGCGACGATCTTGTCGTCACTGCCCTTGTCGTCGATCATGCGCAGGCCGCCGAGTGCACGCGCGCGCACGATCGTCAGCGGCTCGACCGGCTCCTGCATGAGCACGAGGATGTCGAGCGGATCGTCGTCGTCGGCGTGCGTGCGTGGGATGAACCCGTAGTTCGCGGGGTAGAACACGGCGCTGTACAGCACGCGGTCGAGCCGCAGGAGCCCCGTCGGCTTGTCGACCTCGTACTTGAGGTGCGAGCCCTTGGGGATCTCGATCACGGTCGGGACGAAGTCGCTGAAGTCCGCCGGGACCTCGATGTCGTGGACCGGGTGCATGCGGAAAGGCTAGCAGGTCCGTAGCGCGAGCTGACCGCACGCCGCGCCGACGTCGGAGCCGCCGGAGTAGCGACGGTGACTCGGCAGGCCGAGCGCGGCCCGGAACTCGCGGTCACGCGACGAGCGCCGGTACGGATCGTCGTCGCCGCCCCGTGTCATCGATCCGATGGGGTCCGCGGTGTCCGCGGAGCCGATCGCGTTGTAGGCGATGATCGACAGCCGCGGCAAGTGGCCGGTCTCGGCGGCGATCGCGCGCGCGCGCTCGGCGAGCGCCCGGGCGTCGTCATCGGAGTCGTTCTCGCCGGCGAGCAGCGTCACCGCCCACAGCGGCGCGAGCCCGGTCAGCCGCGCGTGATCGGCGGCGGCCGCGATCACCTCGTCGAGGTCGTGGGCGCGCGCGATCGGCATCAGGGAGCGGCGCCGCTCGGGCAGCGCGGTGTGGATCGACAGGCCGAGCCGCACCTTCGGCGCCTCGCGCGCGAGCCGGCGGATGCCGACCGGCAGGCCGGCCGTGCACACCGTGATCGCGCGCGCGTCGATGCCGAGCGCGCTCGGCTCGCTCAGCACCGCGATCGCGGCGAGCACCTCGTCGAGGTTCGCGAGTGGCTCGCCCATGCCCTGGAACACGACGCCGTGGATGCGGCCGCGCGGCAGGCGGGCGCGCACGACGCGCACCTGCTCGACGATCTCCCACGCCGCGAGGTTGCGGGTGAGGCCGAGCCGGCCGGTCGCACAGAACGAGCACGCGAGCGCGCAGCCGACCTGCGAGCTCACGCACACGCAGAACCGATCCGGATGCTCGAGCGGGATCCGCACCGCCTCGAAGCGCGCGCCGTCCGGAGCGGCGAGCAGGTACTTCACGAACGGATCGAGCTGGCTCGGGGTCTCGGCGATCACGTCGAGCGCCGGCACGCTCCCGACCGCGCGCACGGCCTCGGCGGCGACCCGGCGGATGGCCGAAGTCGCGGCGATCGGCTCGCCGCGGTGGACCTGCGCGATCAACTTGCGGGCTTCCGCCAGCGTGATGGCTGGCACGGCAGTCGCCAAACGTTCAGGTGTGAGGGCTTGAAGCGCGAGCATTCCGTCACTTACGAGATGATGTAGACACTACACTTTGCTGGGAGCGCGCGGCCACGGTACGCTGGATCTGTGGCGCACCCCGAGGTAGTCCGCGTCTTTGCAACGTCTCAGGACCCAGACTTCGACGGACCTTGGCAGGCGCGCACGCCCTCCAATAGCACCGGATCGGCGGTCGTCATCGGCCCTGGCCTGTTGCTGACGGGAGCGCACGTCGTCGCGAATGCGACGTTCATGCAGATCCAGAAGCTCTCGCATCCGGACAAGGCGATCGCGCGGGTCAAGGCGGTCAGCCACGACTGCGACCTCGCCCTGCTCGAGGTCTTCGATCCGCCTGATTTCCTTGATGATATCGAGCCAGCCGCGGTCGGCGACATGCCGAAGCTGCGCGACGAGGTGGCGGTGGTCGGCTACCCGGTCGGCGGCGAGGAGATCTCGATCACCGAGGGCGTCGTGTCGCGCATCGAGGTCCAGCGCTACAGCCACAGCCAGCGGCACCTGCTCGCGGTCACCGTCGACGCGGCGATCAACGCCGGCAACAGCGGCGGCCCGGTGTTCGGCGACGGCAAGGTCGTCGGCATCGCGTTCCAGAAGCTGACGGGCGTCGACAACATCGGCGAGATGGTGCCGCCGCCGATCATCCGCTCGTTCCTCCGCGGCGTCGAGACGGGCAAGCAGCCGGACATCCCGGCGCTCGGCATCACGACGCAGAACCTCGAGAACCCGCTGTTGCGCAGGCAGCTCGGCCTCGGTGACGGCGAGCGTGGCGTCGTCGTGCTCCACGTCGACTACAGTGGCTCGGCCGATGGCGTGCTCGAGCCGCGCGACGTGATCACCGCGATCGACGGCCTGCCGATCGCGAACAACGGCACGATCCAGTTCATGGGCCGCTACCGCACGCGCTACGACGTCGTGCTCGGCGCCAAGTACATCGGCGACCGCGTCAAGATCGATATCAAGCGCGGCGGCAAGCCGAAGACCGTCGAGCTCGAGCTCGCGCGCTGGCAGCCGCTCGTGCCGCGCTCGCGGTACGACCAGCCGCCGCAGTACTTCGTCTACGGCGGCCTCGTGTTCCAGACGCTGACGCGCGACTACCTGACGACCTGGGACAAGTGGTGGAACAAGGCGCCCAAGGAGTTCTTGAACTACTACTACCTGGGCTACCGCTCGCCCGAGCAGCACGAGGTCGTGATCCTCACCCAGATCCTGGCGGACGAGATCAACGTCGGCTACGCGCACCTCTACAACGAGGCGGTCGCGACGCTCAACGGCAAGCAACCGCTCGACATGGAGGAATTCGTCGCGCGGCTCTCGTCGGCACGCGGCGTCGTCGAGATCACGACGACCTCGGGCGGCATGATCATGTTCGATGCCGACGAGGCTCGCAAAGCGACCGCGCGGATCCTCGCGCGGTATCATATCCCGCGCGATCGCACGCCCGGCCTCCCCGGCGCACAGGTCGCGACGCCCGTGCCGCTGCGCGCCGCCCTGCCCTGATCCGGCCTAGTGAGGCAGCTCGCCCGCGATCGGCAGCATCACCTCGACCTCCATGCCAGCGCCCGGGGCGCCGCCGATCGTGAACGCGCCGCGATGGCGCTCGGTCACCGCCTGCACGATGCCGAGGCCGAGCCCGGCGCCCTTGCGCTTGCGCGATACCGTGCGCCCGTCGACGATCGGTGGGGCACCGCCCGCGCCGGTATCGCTGACCGCCAGCACGACGGCCGGGCCCGCGCTCTTGCGGACGCCGATCGTGAGCGTGCCGCCCCGGGACATCGCGTCGCACGCGTTGATGACGAGGTTCAGCAGCAGCTGCTCGAGCTCGACCCGCACGCCCTGCACGCGCGGCAAGCGCTCGGCGATCTCGAAGCGCACCGTGATCTCCGGCGGCACGATCCGGCCGAGCACGGCGACGGTGTCGCGCGCGACCGCGCCGAGATCGACCGGCGCCGGCGGGTGGGTCGCCCCGCGCGCGTAGGCGAGCAGCGTCGCCTGCAGCCGCGACATCGCGCCGAGCGCAGCCTCGCTCTGCTGCCACAGCTCGCGATCGTCGGGATGGCGGCGCAACAGCGTGAGCGTCACGTCGAGGGCGTGGAGATAGTTATTGAGATCGTGGACCGCGCCGGCGGTCATCCGGCCGAGCAGGCGCTCGGTCTGCTCGGGCGAGATCGTGCCGGCAGCGCGCGGCCGCAGCGTCGTGATCGCGAGCTCGAGCGCACGCGGATCGTCGCGGGACTCGATGATGCGGTCGACGCCAGCGGCGAGGTAGCGTTCGCGGTCGCCGTCACGGGGCGTATCGGTGACCACGACGAACGATGGCGTGCGGGCGAGCCGGCGCACGTTCTCGACGAGCAGCGCCCCGTCGCCGTCGGGCAGCGAGGCGCCGGTCACGACCACGTCCGGCGAGGCCTCGATCACCGCGGCGAGTGCACTCTGCATGTCGGATACCGCGCCCTGGATCACCACGTTCGTCACCGCGCCGAGGACGTGGACCAGGTGCTGCCGCTGGTTGCGCGACCCGTCGACGATCAGAATCTTCATGATCACACTGTTCCGCGTTCGACGCGGACTCACCGTCGGCGGCCCGAGGATCGTCGTGTCGGAGCGGCGCGACTTCGCGCGTCGGGTTCCGTCCTACACGAGCCCGGCTTCGATCGCGTAGCGCGTCAGCTCGGCGTTCGACCCCATGCCCATCTTGTCGAGCAGGCGTGTGCGGTACGTGCTGACCGTCTTGACGCTGAGGTGCATCTGGGCCGCGATCTCGCTCACGCTGCGGCCCGAGGCGATGCCACGCATGACGTCGAACTCGCGGTCCGAGAGCCGCTCGTGCGGGCTGGCAGAACCCGGCAGCCCGACGTCGGCGGCGAGCCGCTCGGCGAGAGATTCACTGATGTAGCGGCCGCCGCGCAGGACTTTCGTGATCGCGGCGACCAGCTGCTCGGGCGCGGTCGACTTCGTCAGGTAGCCGGCAGCCCCGGCGCGCAGCGCGCGCAGCGCGAACTGCTCCTCGCCGTGCAGGCTCATGATCAGGACCGGCAGCTTGGGCTGCCGATGCTTGATCTCGGCGAGCAGGTCGAAGCCATCGCGGCCCGGCATCGAGAGGTCGAGGACGACCGCATCCGGCGGATCGGCAAGCGCCGCCAGAGCCTCGTCGCCGCTCGCCGCCTCGGCGACCGCGATCGCCGGCAGGTTGTCCTCCAGGATCGCGCGTACGCCGCGCCGCACCACCGCATGATCGTCCACCAGCAGGACCCGCTGCATCCGGCGTCATTGTAACGTAGGGTGGAATCATGGTCGCTGGGAAGACGGAGGCGATGGCGCGCCAGCTCGAAGCGGCACAGGCGATCACCCATGTCGGCAGCTGGGAGTGGGACCTCGCGGCGGGCGTGGTGACCTGGTCCGACGAGCTGTACCGGATCTACGGTATCGAGCCCGGGTCCAAGCCGATCACGCTCGAGGTGTTCCTGGGGGCGCTGCATCCAGACGACCGCGAGCGGATTCGCGGCGAGATCGATGCGGCGCTCGCTCGCGGCGGCCGGTTTCAGTACCGCGAACGAATCGTGCACCCGGACGGCACCGTGCGCGTGCTCGACACGATCGGTGAGGTCCTCGCCGGTCCCGACGGCAAGCCGTGGGGCCTGCTCGGAACCTGCCGCGATGTCACCGAGGAGGTCCGGCTCGCCGAGGCTCGGTATCGTGCCGAGCGCGTCCAGTCTGGAGAGCACCAGGCGCTCGAGCTGCTCGCGGCCGGTGCGCCGCTCGAGGACGTGCTGACCACGATCGTGCTCCTCATCGAGGCGCTGAGTCCCGACACGATCGCCTCGGTGCTGCTGCTCGACGCCAGCGGCGAGCACCTCCAGCATGGCGCCGCGCCCCACCTCCCCGACGCGTACAACGGCGCGATCGACGGCGCCGCGATCGGGCCGCGCGCGGGATCGTGCGGGACCGCCGCATATCGCCGGCAGCCGGTGTTCGTCAGCAACATCGCGACGGACCCGCTGTGGATCGGCTACCGGCACCTCGTCGAGCCGCACGGGTTGCAAGCGTGCTGGTCGTTCCCGATCCTCGCGAGCGAGGGCCACGTCCTCGGCACGTTCGCGGTCTACTACCGCGAGTCGCGCGAGCCCGATACCGCCTCGCGCGAGCTGATCGAGCGCGCCGCGCACGTCGCCGGCATCGCGATCGAGCGCCGCCACCTCGACGACCAGCTGCGCGCGCTGTCCGAGCGGATCGAGGCGGCGCGCGAGGAGGAGCGCACGAGCATCGCGCGAGAGATCCACGACGTGCTCGGCCAGGCGATGACCGCGCTCAAGCTCGACATCGCGTGGGTCGCGCACCGCTGCCAGGGGGAGGTCGCGGCGAAGCTCGTCGACATGTCGCGGACGACGGATGAGGTCATCAGCGCGGTCCGCCGCATCTCGTCGGAGCTGCGGCCGGGCATCCTCGATTCGCTCGGGCTGCGCGCCGCGCTCGAGTGGCAAGCCGAGGAGATCACGCGGCGCTCGGCCATCACGTGCCAGGTCGTCGCGCGCGTCGGCGACCTCCAGCTCGACCGCAGCCTGGCGACGACCGTGTTCCGGATCTTCCAGGAAGCGACCACGAACGTGGTGCGGCATGCGAAGGCGACGCGCATCGACGTCACGCTGTGGCTCGAGCACGGCAACCTCCGTCTCGACATCGCCGACGACGGCGTCGGCGTTCCCGAGATCGCGCCGCGCAGCTCGTCGCTCGGCCTGCTCGGGATGCGCGAGCGCGCGCGCCGCGCCGGCGGCGACTGCACGATCCGGCGCCGGCAACCGCACGGCACGGTCGTCGCGCTCTCGGTCCCGCTCCGGTTTCCCGCCGAGCGCGACCGCGAGGTCGGCGCGTAGCGCTACTCGATCTCGATCAGCACGTCACCGGTATCGACGGCCTGGCCGGCCTGCTTGGCCACGCTCTTGACCGTACCGCCGCGCTCGGCGATCAGCTCGTTCTCCATCTTCATCGCCTCGAGCACGATCACCGGCGTGCCAGCGGCCACGCTGTCGCCGGGCGCGACCAGCACCTTGACCACCTTGCCGGCGATCGGCGCCCGGATCGTCTCGCCGCGCGCCTGACCGCGGGGCTGAGCGGCCGCGGCGAGCCGGCGGTGCAGCGCATCCTCGACCTGAAGCATCGCCTCGCTGGCGCCGACCGAGGCCGCGATGCCGGTGCGACGGCGATCGAGATCGACCAGGAAGCTGCGACCACCGACGACCACCGACCACGTGCCCGGCCGGATCGCGCGGCCATCGACCTCGTGCGCGACGCCGTCGATCGTGACCCGGAACCGCCCGGGGCTGCCCTGATCATCGGGGAGCGGGCCTTCGACGCTGACCGTGCGATCGCGCCCGTCTGCGGTAACGATGAGCTCGCGCTTCATGTACGCCTACTTATATGCTATCCGCAGACGAGCGTGCCGAAGCTTGTCGACGTTTTACTCGAACGCCGCATCATCGTGTGTGTCGGCTCCGGAGGCGTGGGCAAGACCACGACCGCCGCGACGCTCGCCCTCGCCGCCGCCCGCCGCGGCAAGCGCACGCTCGTCCTGACGATCGATCCGGCGAAGCGGCTCGCCAATTCGCTCGGCCTCGAAGCGCTCGGCCATCAGGTCCAGGAGGTCGACCGCGCGCTCGTCCGCAACGGCGCCCCCAGTGATCGCGGCGAGCTACACGCGATGATGCTCGATCAGAAGGCCGCGTTCGACGAGATCGTGCAGCGCCACGCGAAGGATCCGGCCGCGGTGAAGCGGATCCTGGCGAATCCGGTTTACGCGCAGATCTCGGGCTCACTCGCCGGCGCGCAGGAGTACGCCGCGATGGCGAAGCTGCACGACTTCGACGAGGAGGGCGTGTGGGACACGATCGTGGTCGACACGCCACCGACCGCGCACGCGCTCGACTTCCTCGATGCCCCTCGCAAGTTGTCCGAGGCGATCGACTCGCCGGCGATCGAGTGGTTCCGAAAGCTCCAGGGCGGATCCGGATCGGGCTGGTCCCTGGTCGGCAAGACCGGTGCGTTCGTGCTCAAGCGGCTCGCGAAGTTCGTCGGCTCGCAGTTCATCGACGACCTCGGCGTGTTCTTCACCGAGTTCAACGACATCCTCGGCGGGTTCCGCAAGCGCGCGGAGGAGACGTTCTCGCTGCTGCGCCAGCCGCGCGTCGGCTTCGTGCTCGTCGCGAGCCCCGAGGCGATGGCGGTCCGCGAGGCCCTGTTCTTCCACGAGCGGCTCGTCTCCGCGAGCATGCCGTTCGTCGGCTTCGTCATCAACAAGGTCCACCCGGCGCTGCCGATCACCGCGAACGAGCCCGCGATCGCCGCCGCGCTCGCCGGCCACCCCGGCGTCGCCGCGCTGAACCTGTCGGGGACCACGCGCACGATGGCGGCACAGGCACTGTTCGCCGCCCACCGCGAGCTCGAGACCCTCGCCGAGGCCGATCAGCTCGCGATCGGCCGCATCCGCGAGGCCGGCGGCAGCCGGACGCTCGTCATCCAGGTCCCGCTCCTGCGCGACGACGTCCACGATGTCACGCGCCTCGTCGGCCTCGAGCAATACCTGCTCGGGTAGCTACCTCGAACGCGTCGACGCCGACGTGGAGCTCCACAGCTCGGCCTCGACGGCCGCGAGCAGGCGCACCGGGACGCCGTGCGCGATCACGACCGAGGTGCCGCGCCGCTCGACGAGACTCGCGGTGCCATCGAGCGCGAGCCAGCGCGTGCGCGTGTCGCCGTGGTCGAGGGTCGCGCCGAGCACCGCGTCGTCGATCGCGCGTACCGCGGCGCGATGAGCCTCGATCGCGTCGGGCTCGTTGTCCCACTCGAAGCGCGCCAGGCCGATCGAATGCTCGGGCTTGCCATCGGCGCGGGCGAGCGTGACCACGCGATCGCCGCCCCAGCCGTCCGCGGCCTGCGCGCCCGCCCGCTCGTCGAGGCCATGCGAGCGCACGAACAGCGAGAAGCCGAGCTCGCCCCAGACCGTCGCGTGGGTGACGCGATAGTCGGCGAGCGCGGCCGGGACGTGAACCTGGACCGCGATCGGCCGCTCGTCGTGCCGGTACCGCTCGGGGTGCAGGATCTGCTCGGTCGACCGCGGCGGCCGCTCGAACGCGGCGTCGATCGCCGACCACGGCTGGGTGCGGCGTAGCGCGGCCACGAACGCGAACCCGGCACGATACGGAAACAGCAGCAACTCGCGCACCGCGAGCGGCGCCGCGTCGAGCCGATCGCCGCTCGGCAGCGCCATCGCCATCGACAGCTCGCGGGCGATCGCCGGGTCGCGCCACGGTGGGGGCAGTCGCTTGCGCGCGAGCGCCAGCTCGATCATCAGCGCGACGCCATCGCCCTCGACGAGGGCCTGCCGTGCGAGCGCCGCATCGCCCTCGCCCTCCGGCACGTCCTCGAACTTCGCGAGGTCGTACGTCTGGTCCTGCAGTGCGTGATCGAGCTCGTGCGCGAGCACCATCTCCGCCCACGCGGCATCCGCGCCGGCACTCTTCGAGATCGTCAGCTTCTTGGTGTCCGGATCGTAGTAGCCGGCGATCTGGTCGGTCAGCAGATCGACCATCAAGGTCACGTAGTCGGTGTCGAGCGGGATCATCCCCCAGCGCGCGAGCGCGACGCCCTCGGCCCGGGCCTCGGCCTGCGTCTTCTGCTCGGCCGCGAGCTTCAGCAGGCGCGCGCGCAGCTGCTCGCGGGACACGACCTCCTGCGCGACCGGGTGCGCGAGTGGCAGGCCGCGCTGGCGGGCGACCTCCTTCGCGATCGCATCGGTGCGCGCGAGCAGCGTCGCCAGCGGATCCGGCTCGGCGTGGGCCGGTGCCCCCACGGCAGCGCTGACGGCCAGCGTTGCCACAACTGCCGTGGCCAGGCGGACACGGCCGCTGTGGGTTCGCCGAGATGCGCGTGGCACCACCATTGCTCTAGCACGCTGCATGACCACGAGGCTCACGTCTCTTTGCTTGCTGCTCGCGCTCTCAGTCATTCCACGTCTGGCTCACGCCGACCAGGACGACAAGACGCTCTCACCGTACTTCTTCGTCGAGGGCGCCAGCCCCGGCGTCGAGGCGTTGCCGCTCGAGAGCACGAAGGCAGACGTCCACATCAGCGGCGTGATCGCCGACGTGGTCGTGACGCAGACGTACCGGAACGAAGGAGATCGAACGATCAGCGCCCGCTATGTATTCCCGGCATCGACGCGTGCCGCCGTGTACGGCATGCGCATGCGGATCGGCGAGCGCGTGATCGTGGCCAAGATCAAGGAGCGCGAGCAGGCGCGTAAGGAATACGAGGAGGCGAAGGCGGCGGGCAAGACCGCGTCGCTGCTCGAGGAGGACCGGCCGAACGTGTTCTCGATGAACGTCGCGAACATCCTGCCCAAGGACCGCATCGAGGTCGAGC
Organism: Kofleriaceae bacterium; assembly: GCA_036794935.1. Taxonomy (GTDB): domain Bacteria; phylum Myxococcota_A; class Polyangia; order Haliangiales; family Haliangiaceae; genus JABFXX01. The sequence continues at coordinate 12,324 of DAIRFU010000017.1, forward strand.
TCCGCTACACCGAGCTGCTCGTGCCGACGAACGGCGTCTACGAGCTCGTGTATCCAACGGTCGTCGGACCCCGCTACGCGAGCGAGACCGCGAAGTCGCAGGCGGCCGCCAACCAGTTCGTCAAGAGCGCCTACACGCACGCCGGCGATGCACCGACGTACGCGTTCGACATGCACGTCGACCTCGCGGCCGGCATGAAGATCCAGCAGCTCGACTCGCCGAGCCACCGGATCACGACCCACTTCAGCCACAACAACACGAACGCGACCGTCGCGCTCGATCACGGCTCGGCGACCGGCAACAAGGACTTCGTGCTGCGCTACCGGCTCGCCGGGGACGAGATCGCCTCGGGCCTGCTCCTGTTCCCGGGCGCGAAGGAGAACTTCTTCCTGATGATGGTGCAGCCGCCGCGCCGGCCCGCACTCGAGCAGATTCCCCCGCGCGAGTACGTGTTCATCCTCGACGTCTCCGGCTCGATGGGCGGCTTCCCGCTCGACACCGCGAAGACGCTGATGCGGGACATGCTCGGCAAGCTGCGCCCGACCGATCGGTTCGACGTGCTCCTGTTCGCGGGCGGCTCGAGCCTGTACGCCGAGCAGTCGGTCGTCGCCGACAAGAACCACATCAGCGACGCGATCTCGTTCATCGATCGCGAGACCGGTGGTGGCGGCACCGAGCTGCTGCCCGCGCTCCAGCGCGCGATGAAGCTGCCACCCGCGAGCAAGGACGTCTCGCGCACGTTCGTCGTCGTCACCGACGGCTACATCAGCGAGGAGACCGCGATGTTCGAGCAGGTGCGCAAGCACCTGGGCGAGGCGAACGTGTTCGCGTTCGGCATCGGCACCTCGGTCAACCGGTTCCTGATCAACGGCATCGCGAAGGCCGGCCAGGGCGAGCCGTTCGTCGTGCTGGACCCGAGCAACGCGGCCGAGGCGGCGGCGCGGTTCCGCGCCTATGTCGAGCAGCCGGTGCTGACCCACGTCAAGGTCGCGTTCGACGGCATGGCCACCTACGACGTCCAGCCGCCGTCGCTGCCCGACGTGTTCGCGAACCGCCCGGTGGTCGTGTTCGGCAAGTACCGCGGCACGCCGAAGGGCACGATCACGCTGACCGGCATCTCCGGCCGCGGCCGGTTCGTGAGCACGCTCGACGCGAGCACGGTCACGCCCGACGCGAAGAACGCGGCGCTCTCGTACCTGTGGGCGCGCGCCAAGATCTCCGAGCTCTCGGACTACTACCAGGGCGACGCGAACAAGCAGCAGGTCGTCGCGCTCGGCCTCCAGTACAACCTGCTCACCCCGTTCACGTCGTTCATCGCGGTGCAGCAGCTCGTGCGTAGCAACGGCAGCTCGACCGACGTCGCCCAGCCGCTGCCGATGCCGGCCGGCGTCAACGACCTCGCGGTCGGCATGGAGGTCGGTGCCGAGCCGGGCCTGTGGATCTTGCTCGCGATGGTCGGCCTCGGCCTGCTCGTGTGGCAGCGGCGGGTGCGGAGGCTGGCGTGAGCTGGCTGTCTCGCGAGCGCTGGCGGGTCGCGACGGTCCTCGTCGCGCTCGCCGTCGTCGTCGCCGGCAAGCAGTACTACCGCGACGCGTCCGCCGCCGACCTCCGCTGGATCCTGGCGCCGACCGCGCAGCTCGTGTCGTGGGTCACCGGCCACGCGTTCGTCTACGAGGCCGGCCAGGGCTGGATCAACACCGGGGTGATGTTCGTGATCGCGCCGGCGTGCGCGGGTGTCAACTTCGCCCTCGCCGCGTTCCTCGCGCTCGTGCTTGGCGGGCTCGCCGACGCCGCGACCTGGCAGACCGCGGCCCGGCGGCTCGCGGCGGCCGCAGCGCTCGCGTACGTGGCGACGATCGCCGTCAACACGGTGCGGATCGCGATCGCGGTCGAGATGCACCGCGCCGACCTGCACCGCATCGAGGGCATCGTCATCTACCTCGCCGGCCTGTGCGGCGTGTTCGCGCTCGCCCGCGCCCTCGATGGCCGGCGGCCGCGCGCCCTGCACTGGCTCGCGATCCCGCTCGCTACCTACATCCTGATCACGCTCGTCATGCCCGCGGCCAACGGGGCCGCGCATCGCGCCGAGTTCGCCGTGCACGCCGCGGCCGTGCTCGCCGCCTGCGTCGCCGTCGCCGTGCTCGCGTCGTTCGTCACGATCATCCGCAACTACTCGAGGAGGAATGTATGAAGGCCTGGCTCATCCCGATCTCGCTCGGACTGCTCGCCGGCACGGCGCGCGCCGATCAATGCGCCTGGATCGACGCCGGCGTCGCCGCGAAGGCGCGGACGATCGTCGAACGCGCCCCGAAGGTCATCGACTTCTGCGAGCCGTGCGGTGACAAGGCGCCCGGCGAGCCGCACGCCGTGCGCGCCACCGAGGTCACCGCCGCCGACGGCGACTTCAAGGAGCTGCGCGTGAACGGCGCCGCGGTCGATCTCGCGTACGTGTTCGTGCAGACCGACGCGACGCACTATCGCAACCTCGCCGCGCTCGCCGGTTGCCCCGCGACCGGCGTGTCGCCGAGCCTCGAGATCGCCGCGGAGACCCCGCACGGCGTCCTCATCACCGCCGACGACGGCGTGCTGCCGCCGCCGCCGCCGATCGTCGCCGCGCCGGAGCCGCCGCCGGCCGTCACGCCGGCGCCGCCGCCTGCCCCGCCCGCCGTCTACGTCTACACGTCGACGATGCGTGAGGTCGCGTGGCTGCCGATCGCGCTGGCCGGCATGGGCGGACTCGTCACGGGCGCGGCGCTGGTGCTGCTGCTCGTCGCGCTGCGCCGCCGCCGCGCGATGCGGCCGCGTGCCGCCGAGCTCGGCTGATCACGGCAGCAGGAGCGCGTTCGCGGTGACGGTCTCGGGCGGCAGCGTGACGTCCCAGAGGCGCACGCCGTCGATCGCGCCGACGAGCCAGTCGTCGACGCCCGTGGGACCGCCGTTGTTGTTCGAGCCGATCGTGAGCCCCGCGTCGACGAGCGCACCACCACTCGTGCAGCCCGGCGCGGCGGTCTCGCCGACCTTGGTGCCGTCGACGTACATCTTCAGCGTGTCGGCCTCGCACACGCACGCGGCGTAGTACCAGATGCCGGGCTCGAGCTTCACGTCCCACACGCTGTTCGAGGCGCCGATGCCGCAGCGCAGCTGGTGCGTCGGATCGACGCGCGCGACGAACAAGCTGATGTTCGGCGGAATCACGTTGCTGTCCACGAGCGTGCTGCGCTCGTCGTCGTCGGGCTCGGCATCGACCCGGTACCACACCTCGATCGCCTGGATGCCGGTCACCTCCGCCGTGTACGGCACGTGGATGATGCTCGTGGTGTCGAGCAGCGCCGCGCCGCCGCTGCCGCGCGCGAGCCGCGTGACCTTTGTCAGCTGGGCAATCGCCGCGGCAGCTCCCTCGTTCGGCATGCTCGCGGGCAGCGGATCGGCGTCGAACGAGTAGCAGAGCCGCAGGTGAGGATCGGCCGGACAGAACGGCGGCGCCGATGCATCGATGGCCGTGTCGGGCGCGCCATCCCGGGGGGTGGCATCGAGATCAGCGGCGACTCCGTGGCGAAAGCTGCAGCCACCGAGGAGCGCGAGTACGACAAACGACCGCACGCCGGCCGATGATAGCCCAGAGGCGCGGACCGAAACCGCCCGATCGGCGACTCGCCGAGCACCTGGCCGGATGCTAGTTTGCGCGCCCCATGTGGGCCGATCTGGAACGTGCGCTCGAGCGTGGCGCGGTCATCGCGTACGGCGCGACGCCCGGCTGGGCGGCGTGGCTCGCGGCGCAGCTGGCCAGGCCCGCCGGGCCTGCGGCGACACAGGGCCCGCCCGTCCTGGTCGTGGTCACCGCCGACGACGCCGCCGCGCGCGAGCTCGAGGCCGACATCCGGTTCTTCGTGGGCGGCGAGCGCGACGCCGCCGAGCTCGATCCGATCGCGAGCCTGCCGGGCATCGACGTCTCGCCGTACGCGGATCTGTCACCCGATCGATCGTGCATCGTCGAGCGGATGGCGACGCTGTACCGGCTGACCCAGCCGGCGCTGCGGCCGCGCATCGTCGTGACCTCGGCCGAGGCGCTCGTCCGCAAGACGCCGGCGCCCGACGAGCTCGCGACACGCGGCCTGACGATCAAGCAAGGCGACACGATCGACCGCGATCAGGTCGCGGCCCTGCTGGTCGCGGGCGGCTGGGCGCGGACGCCGGTCGTCGACGAGCCCGGCACGTTCGCGCTCCGCGGCGGCGTGATCGATGTCTACGCGCCGCTCGCACCGCACCCGGTGCGGGTCGAGCTGTTCGACGACGAGGTCGAGTCGCTGCGCTGGTTCGATTCCGAGTCGCAGCGCACGCTGCGCCAGGTCGACCACGTCCACCTCCACCCGGTGCGCGAGACGATCGCGACGGGCTCGGGCGACGTGCGCACGCGGCTGCGCGAGTACGCCGACGAGATCGCGCACCCGACGAAGGCGACGCGGCGCCTCATCGAGCAGCTCGAGGCCGGCGAGGTCTTCGTCGGCATCGAGGGCCTGACGCCGGCGTTTCACGACGAGATGGTCGGCCCCGAGGCGTACGTCCCGGCGGATGCGCGCTGGCTGTTCGTCGATCCCGATGCCGCGCGCCGCGCGATCGACGAGCTCTGGCAGGATGCCGAGCAGCGGTACGACGCGCGCGAGTCCAAGCTCCTCGCGTTCCCACCCGACCGCCACTTCGTGACCGAGCTGGCCGCGCTCGCCTCGCCTCGCCGCGTCGAGCTGCCGACGCTCGAGGTGCACGGCGAATCGGATGCCGAGCGGCTGCGCGTCGACGTCGACCCGCTGCGGGTCCTGCGCCAGGAGCTCGAGCACGCGCGCACGTTCGGCGACACCGAGCACGTGACGCCGCTGCTCGCCGCGCTGAAGGACTGGACCGCGCGCGGCATGCGGGTCGCGATCGCGAGCGACTCGCAGAGCCGCACCGAGCGCCTGCTCGGCGTGCTCGCGGCGCGCGGCGTCTCGGTCCGGGCGGCGACCGCCGGCGAGCGCCCCCTCGAGACTCCCGGCGTCACGCTCGTGCCCGGCGCGCCCGCGCAGTCGTTCGCGTCGGCCAAGGACGGCGTCGCGCTCGTCACCGCGTCGGACATCTTCGGCGAGCGCGTCCATCACCCGAGTACCCGCAAGAAGCGCGCGAAGGACGCGCTGCTCGGCAGTGTCTCCGACTGGAGCCAGCTCGCGCCCGGCGACTACCTCGTCCACCAGAAGCACGGCGTGGGCCGCTACCACGGGCTCAGGAAGATCGCGGTCGGCACCGTGTCGATCCTGCAGACCACCGCGGTCGGTGCCGAGACGCCGAAGCCGATCGAGATCGATGCGCTCCATCTCGAGTACGACGGCGGCACGCTGTACCTGCCGGTCTATCGGCTCGGCGAGGTCCAGCGCTACGTCGGCGCCGAAGGCCATGCGCCGAGGATCGACAAGCTCGGCGGCGTCACCTGGGAGGCGACCCAGAGCAAGGTCAAGCGCCACGTCCGTGCGCTCGCCGAGGAGCTGCTCCAGATCTACGCGCAGCGCGCGTCGCTGCCCGGCCACCAGTTCCCGGCCGCGGACGAGAGTTACCGCGAGCTCGAGGCGACGTTCCCGTTCGACGAGACACCGGATCAGCAGGAGGCGATCGACGCGGTGCTCGCCGACATGGAGACACCACGCGCGATGGACCGCCTGGTCTGCGGCGACGTCGGCTACGGCAAGACCGAGGTCGCGATGCGCGCGGTGTTCCGCTGCGTGCAGGGCGGCAAGCAGGCGTGCGTCCTCGCACCGACGACCGTGCTCGTCGAGCAGCACTTCCGCACGATGCGAGATCGCTTCAAGGGGTTCGGCGTCGAGCTCGGCAAGCTGTCGCGGTTCCAGGCGCGCGGCGAGCAGATCGAGACCGTCAAGAAGCTCGCCGAGGGTCGGCTCGATGTCGTCGTCGGCACCCACCGGCTGCTGTCGGCCGACGTCCGGTTCAAGGACCTCGGCCTGCTCGTGATCGACGAGGAGCAGCGGTTCGGCGTCGCTCACAAGGAGCGGATCAAGAAGACCAAGACGCAGGTCGACGTGCTCACGCTGACCGCGACACCGATCCCGCGCACGTTGCACCTGGCGATGGCCGGGCTGCGCGATCTATCGATCATCGCGACGCCTCCGGCGGATCGCCGATCGGTGCGCACGTTCGTGTCGCGCGTCGACGACGCGACGATCCAGGAGGCGATCGAGCGCGAGATCGCCCGCGGCGGCCAGGTGTTCTGGATCACGCCGACGATCGGCCAGATGGGGCAGCGCGAGGTCGATCACAGGCTGCCGAACGAGAACCGCCCGCAGCGCCGCACCAGGCCGCGCGACGACGACCGCACGATCGAGGAGTGGGCCGAGTACATCAAGGGACTGGTACCGACCGCGCGGGTCGGCGTCGGGCACGGATCGCTGAGCGCCGAGCAGCTCGAGAAGGTGATGGTCCAGTTCGTCCAGGGCGAGCTCGACGTGCTCGTGGCGACGACGATCGTCGAGAGCGGCCTCGACATCCCGCGCGCGAACACGATGTTCGTCTCGCGCGCCGATGCGTTCGGTCTCGCCCAGCTCTACCAGCTGCGTGGCCGCATCGGCCGCAGCAAGGAGCGCGCGTACTGCTACCTCCTCGTGCCCGAGCCCGAGCACATCACCGACGAGGCCCGCCGCCGGCTCGAGGCGCTGCAGCGCTTCACCGAGCTCGGCGCGGGCTTCCAGATCGCGTCGCAGGATCTCGAGATCCGCGGCGGCGGCGAGCTGCTCGGCGCCCGCCAGTCGGGCTCGATCGCGGCGGTCGGATTCGACCAGTACGTCAAGATGCTCGAGAGCGCGGTCGCCGAGCTGCGCGGCGAGCCGATCCACAGCGCGATCGATCCCGAGCTCACGATCGAGCTGCCCGGCTTCATCCCGGACGACTACGTCCCCGATCCGGGCCAGCGGCTCGAGCTCTACAAGCGCCTGAGTGCGGTCGGCGACGACGACGAGCTGAAGGCCGTGATGACCGAGATCGCGGATCGTTACGGGCCGCTGCCCGGCGACGTCGTCCTGCTCGGCGAGCTGATGGGCGTCAAGGCGCTCGCCCGCACGCTCGGCGTCATCGCGCTCGAGATCTCGTCGAGCCGCGTCGCGATCGCGCTGCCCGCCGACTCCCCGCTGCAGCGCCGGATCCCGGCGAACTGGCGCCGCCTCCCCGACGGCCGCTTTGCGACCCAACCGCCGGCGAGACAAGCCTTGTTGGTACTTGCGGCCCGTGCTACGGGATCGGGGTAACCATGCAAAAGAGCGGGTACTTTCTCCTGCTGGCACTGGCGCTCGCGAGCGCGTGCCACAAGAAGTCCGAGGAGAAGGCCGATCCTGCCAGGGGCGCGAACGCCGCGCCGCCGCAGAGCAGCGAGGAGCTGCAGACCCCGCTCGCGAAGATCGACGACGTCACGATCACGCTCGGCGAGTTCCAGGAGCGAATCAACCGGCAATCGCCGTACATCCGCGCCCGCTACACGTCGCTCGAGCAGAAGAAGGAGTTCCTCGACGCGCTCGTCCGCTTCGAGGTGCTCGCGAAGGAAGCGTATCGCCGCGGCCTCGACAAGGATCCCGAGGTCGTCCGCACGATGAAGCAGGTGATGATCCAGAAGCTGATGCGCGACGAGTTCGACGCCAAGGTCACGGCGGACTCGGTCACCGATCCCGAGATGAAGGCGTACTACGACGCGAACCTCGCCGAGTACGTCAAGCCCGAGGAGGTCCGCGTCTCGGCGATCGTGCTGAAGAACAAGGCGCAGGCCGAGCGCGTGCTCGCCGAGGCCCGAGGCGCGGCCGGCAAGACGAACAAGAGCTTCCGCGATCTCGTCCTCAAGTACTCGAGCGACGAGGAGACCAAGCTGCGCGGCGGCGATCTGCGCTACCTCGAGGCCGACACCAAGGACGTGCCGCCCGCCGTGGTCAAGGCTGCCTTCGGCCTCGCCACGACCGGCGACGTCTCGGACGTGATCGATGCCGGCAACGGCACGTTCTACATCCTCAAGCAGACCGGCCGGCGCCGCGCGATGACGAAGAGCTTCGAGGACGCCAAGGGGCAGATCCGCAACAAGCTCTTCCGCGAGAAGCGGGTCGCCGCGCAGAAGGACTTCATCGACGGACTGCGTACGAAGGCGAAGATCGAGATCGACGAGGCGAACCTCGCGAAGGTCCGCGTCGACACCTCGCAGAACCCCGGCGGTGACGACGGTCACGGCCGTGACCTCACCCCACCCCCGGGCCCGGGCCCGGCGCTCAATCCGGCACCCCCAGCGGCCGCCGGGCAACCCGTCCCGTAAGCGAGAGGTCGAACCGACGTGCGGAATGTGCTGATCGTGATGATGGTGCTGGCCACCGCGGGGGTCGCGGCGGCCCAGAAGACGACGTCACCGAACGCGGGCAAGAAGCTCGAGCTCGAGCGCGTGGTCGCGGTCGTCAACGACTCGATCATCCTGCAGAGCGAGCTCGAGGCGCGCCTGGTGCCGGTGCGCGCCGAGGCCGAGCAGATCCAGGATCCGACCGAGCGGCGCCGCCGGCTCGCGAAGCTGTCGACGCAGGTCCTCGATGAGATGGTCAACGAGGAGCTGATCGTGCAGGCCGCCGAGAATGCCAAGATCGAGGTCGACAGCTCCGAGGTCCAGGCGGCACTCGACGAGATCAAGTCGCAGAACAAGCTCGACGATGCCGGTCTCGCCCAGGCGCTCGCGTCGCAGGGCTACACGATCCAGGGCTACCGCCAGGACCTGCGCCGCCAGCTGCTCCGCCTCCGCGCGGTCAACCAGCTCGTGGCACCCAAGGTGCAGGTCACCGATGACGACGTGCGCAGCCGCTACGCCGAGCTGCAGCGCCGGTCCAACGCGGTCAACGCGGTCTACCTCTCCCACATCCTGGTCAAGTTGCCCGAGCACCCGAGCGAGCAGCAGATCGCGGCGGCCAAGGAGAAGGCAGCCAAGGCGATCGAGCGCGTCAACGGCGGCGAGCCGTTCGCGGACGTCGCCAAGCAGATGTCCGACGACTCGAACGTCGAGCTCGGCTGGTTTCAGCGCGGCAGCATGGCGCAGGCCGAGTGGGAGCAGGTCGTGTTCTCGATGCAGAAGGGCGAGACGCGCGGCCCCGTGAGTGGCCCGCAAGGCCTCCACGTGTTCCACGTCGATGACGTCCAGTCGGCCGCGCTCAAGCCGTACGACGAGATGAAGGAATCGCTGCAGCGCGAGCTGCGCCGGCGCGAGCTCGACAAGCAGACCGCGACCTGGGTCGAAGAGCTCCGTAAGAAGGCCTACATCGACATCAAGCAATAGCCGCGCAATCAGGTAGGTGCGCCGCGGCGATTCGGATCCATCCTTTCAGGATGGACGCGGTGACGTTTCCGTCCGGGCTCGATACAATGAGAGCTGGGGGAATCATTCGTGGCCGACAATCGCCGTACATCTACTCGTCACGCGGTCTCGCTCGCTGCTCAGCTCACCCTCGACGGGGATACGCGCCCAGCCACGGTGATGAACCTGTCGCTCGGCGGGGCGCTGATCGCCGCGGGCGCGCGCTTCGCGATGGGCCAGCGCGTCCAGCTCTCGTTCGCGGTGCCCACGCTCGAGGTTCCGATCGAGATCGGGGCCACCGTGCGCTGGTCCGACGACAAGGCAACGGGTCTACAATTCGACGGCCTGCGCGCGCGTGACGTATGGGGCCTCAACAAGTTCTTCGAGCAGTTGCCTGCCTCCTCCTGATCGGAGGCGCCGCGTCCGCCGCACCGCGCGAGCGCGTCGCCGTCGTGGACCTCGGCCCCACGGCTGACGGCGCCCGCCAGCAGCTCGCCGCCGCGATCGTCGCCGGCGGGCTCGAGCCCGTGATCGGCGACGGCGTCGAGGACGCGCTCGCCGGCATCACGACCGACCGCGACGGGCTCGCGCTCGCCGGCGCGATGGCCGAGGCGAAGGACAGGTTCGGCGCGCTCGCCTGCTCCGAAGCCACCGCCGCGGCGCATACCGCGATCGCGATCGCCGCCGCGCGCCAGGCCGCCGGCCTGCCCGTCCCCGAGTTGCCGCGCGCGCTCGCGTACGTGCTCCTGTGCGCCGATCGCACCGGTGACAGCGCGGCCGCGATCGTCGCCGCGTCGCGCCTGCGCACGGTCGGCGGCACCGCGCCCGGATCGACCGGCGTCGACCCGCAGCTGCTCGCGAAGTATCCGGCGATCGACGCGCTATCCAATCGCGACGTGATGGCGGTGCGGATCGAGACCGCCGTGCCCGGCGCCGACGTGTGGATCGATTTTCAGCCGGCCGGCAAGACGCCGCTCGACACCACGCTGGCGACCGGACCGCACGTGATCGCGGCGGCCGTTGGCTCGCGGCGCGGCACGCTGACCGGCACCGTCGTCCGCGCGCAGCCGACGGTCACGGTGCCGATGCAGGATCAAGCCGGCGCGTGGTCGCGCGTCGCCGCGCGGGTGCGGAGCTGGCACGGCGCGCTGCCCAGGCCGACCGAGCTCGCGTGGGTGCTGCGCGAGGTCGATGCGCGCGTCGCGCTCGTCCGCCACGGCGACACCGTCGAGGCGTGGGGCCACGCGGGCGCCGGCGAGCCGGTGCGCCGGCTCGGCAACGATGACGGCGTGCGCCCGCTCGCCGAGGTGAACGCGCTGGTCGCGCTCGTGGCCGACCGCATCCAGACGTGGAGCGACCGCGCACCCGATCCGGATCAGCCACTGCTCGTCGAGACGCCCGCCGAGCGGCGCGCGCGCGGCATCCTGCGCGAAGGCGAGGAGGAGGAGCCGACGCGCTGGTGGGTGTACGCGACGCTCGCCGGCGCGCTGGTCGCGGGCGCGGTGATCATCTACGCGCACGGTCAGACCGAGGACAGCCAGCACATCGATCTGAGGTACCCGTGAAGCGCCTCGCGCTCGCGATCGCCTTCGCGCTGGCCGTGACCGGCGCAGCCCGCCGCGCGCAGGCGGTGCCCCTCGAGCGGCTGCCGGGTGCGGGCCGCATCGAGGTCCGCTACGAGCCGGGCCTCGCCGACACGGCGCGCACGCTGCGCGACAGCGCCGAGGTCGAGCTCGCGCGGATCAGCGCCGACCTCGTCGATCTGCCCGTCCCCCAGCGGATCCGCGTCCAGCTCGTGCGCGATGCCGCGTCGCTACCAGCCGTCGCGCCAGGCGGCCGCGGTGCGCCGGCGTGGGCGATCGGCGTCGCGTATCCCGATCTCGGCATCATCTCGGTCGCGACCCGCCGTGGTGCGCAGCTCGCCGATCCGGAGAGCACGCTGCGCCACGAGCTCGCACACATCGCGCTCGGCAGTGCACTCGGCGCGCGCGCCCCCCACTGGCTCCACGAAGGCTTCGCGTACCAGCACTCGGCCGAGTGGTCGTGGGATCGCACCGAGACGCTCGCCGGCATGACGTGGTTCGGCGGCATCATCCCGCTCGATCAGCTCGACAGCTCGTTTCCCGCCGAGGAGAGCCCGGCACACCGCGCCTACGCGGAGAGCTACGACTTCGTCGGCTACCTGGCGCGGCGCGGGCGCTGGGAGGACACCGAGGATGACGGCAATCGCTATCCATTTCGCCGCTTCCTCACGCTCGTCGGTCAGGGTAGCGACCTCGACGCGGCGGCGCAGCGCGCGTTCGGCAAGCCGATCGGCCAGCTGTTCGAGGAGTGGCGCGACAACCTGTCGAACCGCTTCATGCTCGCGCCGATCGGCCTGATCGGGCTCGCGCTGTGGGTGCTGTGCGCGCTGTTGCTCACGCTCGCGTGGCTGCGCAAGCGGCGCAGCAACCGCCACCGGCTCGGCGAGTGGGAGCGCCAGGAGCGGCGCGACGACGAGACGCTCGCGCGCATTCACCCGGTGGTCGTGCCGGTGATCGTGCCGCCGTATGTGCCATGGCCAGGCGAGGATCCGTTCGCCGAGGTCGAGGACGAACGGCCGCCCGACGGGCCCAAGCTGTTCAACTGATCGCGCCGTTACCGGGCGACCGGCTGCAGCGCGCCCCGGACGAGCCACACGCGGCTGCCAGCGCCCGGCCTGAGCGCGCTGTTGACGGCTGCGATCGCGGCGCCGCGAACCGCGAGCTTGCGGACGAGCCGGCCTTCGCGACTGCCGTTCGCGCCCGGATCGATGCTGCCGGGGACGACCACCGGCTGCGTGAACGTCGCGCCGCCATCGCGCGAGACCGCGACTCCGAGCCCGTGCGGGGCCTCGCTGCTCTCGGGGTAGTGCTCCCACAGCACGACCAGGGCCCCGGCGTCGGCTGCGATGGCCGGAGAGCCCGCGCCGGCCGCGAGCGTGCGCGCGGCGTCGAATGCCGTGCCGTCGCGCGCGCGCGGGTACTGCACGTG
>DAIRFU010000282.1:0-826 GCA_036794935.1 Kofleriaceae bacterium
CGCGCGCGAGTTTCGCGGCCTGCGCGGGCTGCGCCGCGAAGAGGCGGCGTCGATCGCCCGCCGGTACCTCGGGTTCGAGCGGGCGCGGGTGGTGACCCTGACGCCGAACGAGGGCGCGAAGCGCGGCCACCGGGTCGCGCTGTTGCCGGCGAGTCACGACATGGGCCAGCGCCGCACGCCGCCGGATCCAGCACGCGCACACCAGCCTGCCCCCGCGCGCAGCCAACCGGCGATCGCGCTGCGCACGCGCGTGCTCGCGAACGGGCTCCGGGTGGTGCTCGTCCCGCTCGCGACGGTGCCGACCGTCGACGCACGGCTGATCTTCGCCGCGGGTAGCGCGGACGAGCCACTCGATCGACGAGGCGCCGCACTGGTCGCGGCGCGCTCGCTGACCTGGGACCTCCACCACGCGAACGACGCGCTCGCGTTCATGACGGCCGGCGGCACCGTCGATGTCGACGTCGACCGTGATCGGACGTCGTTCGCGGTAAGCGGCGTCGACATGCACCTCGACTTGCTGCTCGCGGGACTGCGCCGCTGGGTGTGTGACGGCACGTACGACGACTTCGCAGAGACGTTCGTGGACACGCTCGAGGCCGCGACGAAACAGGGCGACGACGACGGCGTGGTCACCGATGCGTGGCGCGCTGCCCTCTACGGCGCGGGCCATCCGTACACGACCGCCGACCTCGTCCGCTACGCGGCGACAAACCTCACGGTCGAGGATGCCGAGCGATTTCGCGCCGCCTACTTCACGCCCGATAACGCGACGCTCGTGATCGCGGGCCACTTCGACGCCGCCCTGGCCGACCGCTGGGGGGACTTC
>DAIRFU010000282.1:836-8885 GCA_036794935.1 Kofleriaceae bacterium
GTACACTCCAACTGCATGAGCGCACGGAGCTCGGCAGGCAGGAAACCCGTCGTGGCGAAGGGATTGAACGGCCCGGCCAGCATCCGTAGCGGGGCGGGCAGGAACGCGAACGCCGCCACACCCCGAAGGTGCTCGCGGACCGGTGGGTCGACTTCTTGTTCGCAGACTGGTCGGGTCGCGCGCAGTCGCGCCGGTCCGGGCCGGCCGAGCTGCAGCCGGCCTCGCTCGGCAAGGTCGAGGATCTATCGCAGACGCTCGTCGAGCTCGCGCTACCCGCGCGGGCCGACGACCACGCGCGCCGGCTGGTTGCCGCAGCGATGCTCGATGAGATCGCCGGCGACATTCGCCATCAGCTCGGCGCGAGCTACAGCTTCGGGGCACAAGCGCTCGAGTCGCGGCTCGCGAAGGAGCTCGTTCTTGCCGGCTGGATCGATAACACGCGCGCCGCCGAGGTCGTGCAGCTGCTGCGCGACCGTATCGGCCAGCTGCGCGCCGACCCCGACCAGGCAGCGCGGGCGTTCGTCACCGCGCGCAACCGCGTGTTGACGCGGCTCGCCGCCCTGACCGGCAGCGCGAGTGCGCTCGCCGAACGGGTCGAAGTCGATGTCGCGCTCGGCCGCTCGCCGCTGTCGGACCTGCAGACCGCACGGGAGGTGCGGGCGCTGACCATCGACGACATGACCGACGCGATCGCCGGACTCGATCTCGCACGTGCCGCGATTCTGATCCGCGGTCCGGCCGACGCGGTCAACGCCGGCTTCGGCGTGCTCGGCCGCAGCCCGACGCACGTCGAGGTCGATGGCGCGCAGCTCGTTCGCGAGGACGCGCTCGACGGCCCGATCGCGAGCACGCCACAGCATCACCACCGTCGCCAGCACGTACGCTACTCCGACCTCGAGGCCGCGATCACGGAGCAAGGACCGCCCTCGCCGTTCCTGTTGTCGGTCTCGGTGGGCTACGCGTCGGGCACCCTCGTCAACCTCCTGCAGCAGGAGCGCGGCCTCAGCATCATCGAGGATCCAACCGGCACGATGCTCGGCGCCGATGTCGGCCTTCGCTTGTCCCGCTCGACCACCCTCGGCCTGCACCTCGGGATCGGCACGCTGCACGGCCGCTTTCAGATCGACTACAGCGATCCGCAACGGTATGGCCTCGTCCCGATCGACATCGACGCGTTCATTCAGGGCGTCGGGTACGAGCGGTTCTGGGGCGGCGTGCTCGGGGGCGTGCACCTCGATGGTACCGACACCGGCGGCGATCGCGCGTGGAGCACGGGGCTCGCAATCGGCGCACGCGGCGGCGTCGACCTGCTCCGCTTCGGCGCTCATCGGTTCGGCGTGATGCTGCAGGGCTACGGCGTGTTCCTGTCAAGCACCGGCCTCGGCGTGATCTCGGCCGGCCTGACGTACCGGCACTGACGCCTCACCGCCGCGCGCGTAGACCGTCGACGTACGTCGCGAGGTCGTCGGGGTCGACGGTGGTACACGCACGAGGCGTGTCGAGCGCGGCGGTCACCAGCGCGCGCGCCGCATCGCTCTGGCCGGCGAGCACGAGCAGCTTGCCCGCGACCTCGTGGCGGTGCCATGGCCGGCCGTGTGCGCCGCACGCGAGCAGCTCGGCGTACGCCTCGGCCGATGCCCTGGCTTCGCCGGCCTCCGCGAGCCGCTCGGCGACGAGGAACGCGAGCCGGCCGTCGCCGGTGCGCCGCGCCCGCGCGTCGCGCGCGAGCTGGACGGCGAGCGGGGCATCGCGGGCGGCAGCGGCGGCGGCCGACGCGGTGACGAGCAGCTCGACGGCACGGCCGGCGCGCGCGGTGACGGCGAGCGCGCGAGCCCGCGACCGCGCACGATCGGCGGCGCCCGCGATCACGAGCGCCTGGATCGGCGCGATGCGATAGGCGGGCTGGGCCGGCGCGAGCTCGATCGCGCGATCCCATGCGGCGAGCGCGTCATCGATCTGGCCGGCGGCGATCCGGGCGCGGCCGAGCGCGTCCCAGGACTCGGCGACCGAGGCGTCGAGCGTCGCGATCCGCTCGCGCGCCGCGAGTGCGGCCGCCGGCCCATGCAGCTGCTCGAGGCGATCGGCCGCCGCGGTCGCGAGATCGAGCGTGCCGGCCAGGGCGAGGGGCGCGAGCGTCTGCTCGGATGCATCGGCCGCCGCGCGAAACGCGAGCCGCGGCTGCTCGGGCAATGGCGCCGCCGCGATCAAGCGCGCGACATCCGCGGGCTTGCCCGCGCGCGCGGCGACCGAGATCTCGAGCATGCGCGACAGCGTCGCCGCCTCGGGATCGAGCGGCAGCCCCGCGAGCTCGTGGAGCGCGTCGGCGGACCGGCCGAGCCGATCGAGCAGCTCGGCGCGGCGCAGCCGGACCGCGGGATCGCGGCGCGCGGTGAGTGCGGCGAGCGCGGTGTCGGGCGTGGCGTCGGCGAGCCGTGCACGCGCGAGCTGATGCGCGGGCGAGGAACCCGTGATGGCCCCCTCGAGATCGTCACACCGCGCGTGGGCGAGCGCGTCATCGACGAGCCCGCCGAGCAGACGGCCGGAGAGCTGGGCGGCGGCGAGCCGATCGAGGGCGCGGCTGACGCCGTCGCAGCTACCGACCATCGCACGCACGCGGATCGAGGCCTGCGCGGGATCATCGAACGCGCGGTCGCGCGGCGCGTTGCCGCGACACGCCGCAGCGAGCGCGATCGCCAGGATCGCGTGCTGGCGAATCAGCCCCCATCGCCGGGGACCGGGCTGCTCACAACTGTCCGCCATGCTCACGGCTGTCCTCTAGTTTGCACGGCTAACCGCCCAGAACCTAATGGAGAGGAGTTGCACGATTCGTGCAAAACGCATCCGCCGTGCCTCGAAGCCTTCCTCTCGTCATCGCGCTGGTCACCGCCGGTGGCGGCCTCGCGCGCGCCGACCGTCTGGTCGAGGCGCGCCAGGTCGCGAGCGGCGACTACCTCGCGCCCCAGTTCTCGCCCGACGGCCACGAGCTGCTCGTGACCGGGCCCAAGCTGCGCGGGCTGTTCGTCAGCTCGCTCGCTGGCCAGCTCGAGCAGCTCACGGATGAAGCGGAGGCCGGCGTGCACGCGCACTGGCTCGCCGACGGCCGCATCGCGTACCGCGCCCACCGCGCCGGCACGCGTCGCGATCTGGTGATGACGCGCGATCATCGTGTCACCGCGATCGCCGCCGCGGTCGCGCCCGTCGCGTTCACCCAGGACGACCACATGTACGTCGTCGATCGCACGAACCACCCGGTCCGGATCGGTTCGGGCGACCGGTTCTTCGGCGCGGTCGTCGCCCCGGACGGCGACAAGGTCGCGTTCCAGGGGCTCGCGACCGGCCTCTACGTGTACACGCGCTCGACCGGCGCGCTTCGCTATATCGGCCCCGGCACTGCGCCCGCGTGGGCGCCCGACAGCGCGCGGCTCGCGTTCGAGGTCACCGAGGATGACGGCCACGCGATCGTCGCGTCGGATCTCTTCGTGTACGAGGTCGCGCACGACCGCGTCGAGGCGATCACCGCGACCGACCGCGTGATCGAGCGGCGGCCGAGCTTCTCGCCGGACGGGACCCGCATCGCGTTCGACGACAACACCGGCGGCATCTTCGTCGGCCGGCTGGAGGTGCGGTGATGCGCGCGCTGCTCGTTGCC
Source organism: Kofleriaceae bacterium (assembly GCA_036794935.1). Lineage (GTDB taxonomy): Bacteria > Myxococcota_A > Polyangia > Haliangiales > Haliangiaceae > JABFXX01. The sequence continues at coordinate 4,486 of DAIRFU010000282.1, forward strand.
CTGTGTCTCGCACTACCGGCGATCGCCCAGGCCCAGGTCATCGTGATCGACCCCGGTCACGGCGGCACCGATCCGGGTGGCGTCGGCACGGGCATGCAGGAGAAGAACGTCGTGCTCGACGTCAGCAAGCGGTTCAAGGACCTGCTCGACGCCGACACCGCGGATACCGCCGGCGGCGGAAAATGGACCGCGTTGATGACGCGCACGACCGACGTGTTCGTCTCGCTCTCTGGCCGCGCGGCGTACTCGAATAACAAGGACGCGGATCGCTTCATGTCGATCCACTCGAATGCGTTCTCGGATCCGGCCGCCCATGGCACGGAGACGTTCGCGTACACCGACGGCGGCCAGGGCGCCGCGCTGCGCAACCTCGTCCAGGAGGAGATGATCGACGCCTGGAAGCTGACGAACCGCGGCAACAAGACCGCGAACTTCGCCGTGCTGCGCGAGACCGCCGCGCCGGCGGTGCTCCACGAGCTCGCGTTCATCACGAACGCGACCGACGCGCAGAAGCTCGCGTCGCCGGCCGAGCGCCAGAAGGCCGCCGAGGCGCACCTGCGCGCGATCCAGCGCCACTACAACCTCGCGCCGTACATCCCCGGCACCAGCGAGCCACCTCCGCAGGACGACAGCGGCGAGATCGCCGGGCACGTCGTCGACGAGCTCGGTCCCGTCGTCGGCGCGACCGTCAAGCTCGATGGCGGCGCGAGCGTGCTCACCGATGGCGAGGGGACGTTCGTGTTCGCACCGGCGGCAGCCGGCGATCACGTGGTCACCGCGTCCGCGGATGGCTACGTGGCCGCGATGGCCAGTGTCACGGTCGCCGCGTCCGCACGCGCGGAGCTCGAGATCGTGTTACAGCGTGGCGAGACCGGCGACATGACCGAGGATCCCGACGAGATGGCATCTGGCTGCAACGCGATCGGCGGCGTGGGCCCACTCGTCCTGCTCGCGCTCCTCGCACTGCGGCGGCGGCGGCGCGCATGAAGAGCGTCCTGGTCGTCGTGGCCCTGCTCGCGCCCGCGTGCATGAGCGATCCACCGACGCTTGACAAGACCGCGCAGCAGGCGTCGGTGTGCGCGGACGGCGAGACCGTGTACGGCATCGACGTGTCGCGCTTCCAGGGCGATATCGACTGGGATCCGGTCGCGAATTCCGGCGTCAAGTTCGCGTTCATCCAGATCAGTCGCAGCCTCACCGATGTCGACGCCAAGTTCGCCTACAACTGGCGGCGCGCGAAGGAGGTCGGCATCCTGCGCGGCGCCTATCAGCGCTTCCAGCCCGGCCAGGACGTGATCGGCCAGGCCCAGCTGTTCATCGACAAGCTCGGCCCGTACGAGATGGGCGATCTGCCGCCGATGCTCGATGTGGAGGACGCCAATGGCCTGTCCGGGCCCGAGATCGCGGCGGCCGTCCAGCAGTGGATGGAGTACGTCGAGCCGCGCGTCGGCCTGAAGCCGATCATCTACACCGGCTACTACTTCTGGCGCGACTCGGTCGCCAGCGCCGACTTCGACGAGCATCCGCTGTGGATCGCGAACTACAGCGCGACCTGCCCGCTCATCCCCGATCCGTGGACGCGATGGACGTTCCACCAGTACAGCTCGAGCGCGATGGTGCCCGGCATCAGCGAGAACACGACCGACGTCAACAAGTTCAACGGCACGCTCGCCGATCTGAAGGCGCTCGCCTCGCCGCCGGCGTGCGGCGACGGCACCTGCAACGGCGACGAGACCACGGACACGTGTGCCGGCGACTGCCCCGTGTGTCAGGTGATCGACGAGGGCGCGTCGGCGATCGTCGACGACGGCAGCGCGTGCTTCACCGCGGGCGGCGATCCGATGTACATCCGCCAGGCGAATGCCGGCTACGGATCGTCGCTGCAGTGGACGCACGCGACCGCCGCCGCGAGCCCGGCGAACTACGGCCGCTGGGAGCTGAACTTCGCGCGCGCCGGCCGCTATCGCGTCGAGGCGTTCACGCCGGCGCCCTACAACGGGTCGAAGCAGGCGGTCTATCAGGTGAGCCACGGCGACGAGCTCACGGCCGTGACCGTCGACCAGAGTGCGGCCGACGGCTGGAGCCTCGTCGGCGACTTCGACTTCCTCGCCGGTGGCAACGGGCAGTCGGTCCGCGTCGACGACAACACCGGGGAGCCGGAGAGCACCGATACCAAGATCGTGTTCGACGCGCTGCGCTTCACACTCTTGACCGATGCACCGGCGACGCCCCCTGACGAGGAACCGGGCGGCTGCGCTGCGAGCGCAACGCCGTCCGCCTGGCTCCTCGTCTCCCTCCTCGCCCTGCGCCGGCGGCGCGCGCGAGCGCGCTAGGCCGACCTACGACTTCGGCTGCCCGCCGCCGATCTGGATCTTGCGAGCCTGCGCCCCAGCCTTGAGCGGTGCGACGATCGTCAGCACGCCCTCGCGCAGGTCGCTCGTGATGTGCTCGAGGTCGACGTTGTCGGGCATCGTGAACGAGCGCGTGAACTGACCGAACTGCCGCTCGTACGTGTGCACGTTCTCGTCCTTGTTGCGCTGCTCCGACTCGCGATGGCCGGACACGATCAGGCGGTTGCCCGACACCGACAGGTCGAGGTCCTCCCGCCGGATGCCGGGCACGTCGGCGAGGATGCGGATCGAGTTGCCGTTCTCGCGGACCTCGAACTGCGGCATCCACATCTCGCGTTCGAGCTGCGGCATCAGCGTGGCGGACCGGAACGGATCCCACCGCATCATCTCGCGCATCATCCTGAACGGATCCCACTCGGTCATCGGGTACTCGTTACGCCTCACGATGTCAGCCATGTCTCGGTCTCCTTGTGTCAATTTCGAGCGTCGCAGCCGATCGCGCAGTCCGCGGATCAGCCCGGTCTCTTTGATCGCCTCGGTCATCGTCATGAAGATCCCCCTGGAACTGAACGGCTGCCGCAAGCGAGACGCGTGCCATCGCGACCCGCGGTCCGTTACGCGGGGACGTGATCGGAGTGTCCCAGGCGACAGCGACGAGCGCGGCGATCCGATGCATCGCGCACGCTCCCGCGGACACGCCCCGCGCGTTGCGCACCGCGCATGGCCTCGGGGCTGCAGCGTGCGCTCGCGCGGAGGTATTGCATGCTCGGCATTCGCTGGACGATCGGCAACGTCAAGCCTCGCGGCTTCTCGGCGCTGCGCGCATCTCTTCACGGCGCCTGGCGCCTGTTCGGCGACGGTGCAAAATACCGCGTGTACGTGAACTCGCTGGCGGTCGCGGACGCGCAGGCCCGCACCGGAGAGGTCCCCGCGGCCGTCGAGTGGTGCGCCGCGACCCGCGAGGCACCGCGCACGCTCGCGCGGGCTCTCGACGCGGGCATGGCCGAGGGTGTCGCGTGGAAGTTTCTACCCCTGCGCGCGTTCCCCGTCGATCACGAGCTGTCGCTCGACAACGACGTCGTGCTGTGGCGATCACCTCAGGCCATCGTCGACTGGCTCGCCGGACGAGCCGACTTCGTGCTCGCCGAGGACGTGCGCCCGTGCTTCGGCAGGTTCGCGCCGCTCTGCGGGGAGCGGCCGCTCAACAGCGGCATCCGCGGACTCCCGCCCGGCTTCTCGCTCGACGACGCGCTGGCACGGATCCTCACCGCGCACCCGGGCATGCTCGCGAGCGAGCTCGACGAGCAGGGCCTCCAGTGCGCGGCGCTGCTCGGCGCCGGGTCGACGGCAGTCGTGCGCGGCGACGAGGTCACGATCTGCTCGCCGTTCCCTCCGCACGTCGCCCACCTCGGCACCGCAGGCGCGCACTTCGTCGGCCTCAACACGCACGTGCTCGGCTTCGAGTTCGCGGGGAGGCCCGCCGAGGAGGTCCGCGCGGAGCACTGGGACGCGCACGCCGCCGAGATCGCCCGCCGGGTCGGGCTCGCCCCGGCTCAGCTGTAGGCCGCGATCACGTCGAGCAGCTCCTGGACGGCCATCGGCTTCTTGAGCGCGTGCTCGCAGCCGATGCGCCTGCGCTTGTCCTCGAGGTTGCCATCGGCGGTCATCACCACGACAGGGATTCCCGCGAGCACGGGATCCGCGAGCTGGGCCTCGCGAAACGCGAAGCCGTCCATCACCGGCATCATCAGATCGAGCAGGATGACGCAGGGCAGCTCGCCGGCGCCGCGCAGCACGGACAGCGCGTGCTCGCCGTGCTCGGCGGCCAGTGCGCCGAACCCCTCCTGCTCGACGAGCTCGCGCAGCGTCTCGCGGATATCCTTGTCGTCGTCGACGATCAGTATCGTGCGCGGGGCCGGCACCTGGCCACGAGAGTAGCCGAGATCGACGGGCTGATCTCGCTCATCGCGCCGGCAGGTCGATGACGAATGTGGCTCCGCCACCTGAGGTGTCCTCGACGCGGACGCGCCCGCCGTGGGCCTCGACGAG
>DAIRFU010000885.1:0-2449 GCA_036794935.1 Kofleriaceae bacterium
CGGTTCGAGCTGCGGCTGTCGGCGCCCATCGACGGCAGCCGGCTCTACGGCGTGCTGCTCGGACCGGGCGACCACCGCACGCGCACCGAGCACCGGCTGCCGCCGCCCGCGATCGGTGCCGGCGACGAGGTCGCGCTCGGTGGCCTGCACGCGCGCGTCGTCGCGGTGGCCGGCCGTCGCGTCGAGCTGATCGCGCGCGAGGCGGCCGACGTGCTGTGGCAGGCGCTCTACGCGAGCGGCAGGCCGGTGCAGTACGCGCATCGGCCGGAGCTGCTGCCGCTCTACGCGGTACAGACCGCCTACGCGGCGCGGCCATGGGCGGCGGAGATGCCGTCGGCGGGGCGGCCGCTGACGTGGGACGTGCTGCTTCGCCTGCGCCGCGCCGGCATCGAGGTCGCGACGCTCACGCACGCGGCCGGGCTGTCGTCGACCGGGGACGAAGCGCTCGATCGCGCGCTGCCGTGGCCGGAGCGCTACGAGATCCCGCGCAGGACTGCCGAGGCGGTCGCGCGTGCGAAGGCGCGCGGTGGCCGGGTCGTCGCGATCGGCACGACGGTAGTGCGCGCGCTCGAGGCGTGCGCGCTCGCCAACGCCGGCGCGCTCGTCGCCGGCTCGGGGATCGCGACGCTGCGGCTGGACGCGAGCTACCGGCTGCGGATCGCAGACGGGCTCGTCAGCGGCCTGCACGTGCCGGGCGAGAGCCACTTCGAGCTGCTACGCGCGTTCGCGCCGCGCGACCGGCTCGAGCGAGCGATCGTGCTCGCCGCGGCGCGTGGGCTGTCGAGTCACGAGCTCGGCGACGCCTGCCTGATCCTGTGAAGCAACAGCAGCTGGCCGAGCGCGGACGCGACCGCGGCCTCGACGCGCAAGATCGGCGTGCCGAGCGAGACCGGCGCGAACCCGCGTGCGACGAACGTCTCGAGCTCGCGCTCGATCCAGCCGCCCTCGGGGCCGATCGCGAGCACGGTCGGCACGCGGGAGGTCACCACACTCTCGATCGGCGGCGCGCTCGGATGCGCCACGATGCGCAGCGCGCCCGCGTCGGCGCCCGGGAAGCGGTCGTCGAGCACGGCCATCAACCGATCATGGAGCGCGATCGGCGGCAGGTAGGTCGTCGCGCCTTGCTCGGCGCCGAAGCGGGCGGCGAGGGCGAGTGCACCCGGATCGAGCCGCGGCGAGCGCAGGTAGCTCTTGTCGACGCGCCACGCGTTCGTGAGATCGATGCGCTTGACCGCAAAGGATGCGGCGATCTCGATCGTGCGCGTGATGACCTTCGGGCGCGGCACCGCGAGCAAGAGCTCGACATCGAGCGGCCGTGACGGCGGCTCCGTGAGCGCGAGCCGGAACGTCAGCGCCGAACCGTCATCGGCGATCACCTCGCCGGTGCCGACCGCCCCGCCGAGCAGACCCGCGCGCACGACCGAACCGACCTCGACGCCGACGACGGTGCGCAAGTGATGCGCGCGCCGGTCGAAGATCGTGCAAGTGCTGTCACCGCGCAGCTCGCCGGGGTCGATCAACAACAGGTTCACGGCACGACCTTACCTTGGTAGGGTGCGCCCATGCCGTTCTTTCAGGAACCGCCTCGCCTGGGTAACCAGTTCGACGACGATCCCCTGCTGCCATCGTGGATCGCGCGCCACATTCCGGAGGCTCACCGCGGCGAGATTGCCACCGAGCTGCATCAGCTCGGCGAGCTCGCGATCGAGTACTACGGCAAGCAGCTGCTCGATCGGCTCAACGAGCCGGTGCTGACGCAGTGGGATCCGTGGGGCCACCGCATCGATCGCATCGATGTCTCGCCGCTCTGGCAGGACGCGCAGGTGCTCGCCGCGCGCCACGGCATGGTGGCCGCCGGCTACGAGGCGCGGCTCGGTGCGCACGCGCGCACGCACCAGTTCGCGATCGTCCACGTGCTCGGACCGTCGCTCGACGTCTACTCGTGTCCGCTCGCGATGACGGACGGCGCGGCCCGCACGTTGCTCGCGAGCGGCAACCAGGCGCTGATCGATCACTGCGTGGCGCGGCTGACCTCGCGCGATCCGGCGACGATGTGGACGAGCGGCCAGTGGATGACGGAGCGCACCGGCGGCAGCGATGTCTCGCAGAGCGAGACGGTCGCGAAGCTGGTCGACGGCACGTGGCGGCTGTACGGCACGAAGTGGTTCACGTCGGCGACGACGTCGAACATGGCGCTCACGCTCGCGCGCCCCGAGGGCAACGGCGAGGGCAGCCGCGGGCTCGCGCTGTTCTACGTCGAGCTGCGCGACGACCACGGCAGGCTGCGTAACATCCAGGTCAACCGCCTCAAGGACAAGCTCGGCACGCGCAAGGTGCCGACGGCGGAGCTCACGCTCGACGGCACGCCGGCGACGCTCGTCGGCACGCCGAGTGACGGCGTCCGCCAGATCACGCCGATGCTGTCGATCACGCGCACCTGGAACGCGAT
>DAIRFU010000283.1:0-8870 GCA_036794935.1 Kofleriaceae bacterium
GCCAGTACACGGAGAAGGACATCTCGCCGTACTTCTGGCACAACGGCAAGTACCCCGAGAGCGCGGAGTACCGCGCGCTTCTGGATAGCCAGTTCGCCGGCTATCGGCTCAGCGTCCACGGCCTCGTCGAGAATTCGGTCGAGCTCAGTTTCGACGAGCTGCGGGCGTTGCCGCACCACGAGCAGATCACCCAGCACTTCTGCATCCAGGGCTGGTCCGGTGTCGCGAAGTGGGGCGGCGTGTCGATGCAGACCATCCTCGACCTCGTCAAGCCCAGGTCGGAGGCGAGGTGGGTCGTCTTCTATTCGCTCGGCGACGGTCCCGACAAGGGTCTTTATTATGACGCGCATCCGATCGAGCAGATGCGATACCAGCTCACCATGCTCGCGTATGACATGAACGACGAGCCGCTGTCGTACGGCCACGGGGCGCCGCTACGGCTTCGCAACGAGGTCCAGCTCGGCTTCAAGCAGGTGAAGTGGATCGCCGGCATCGAGCTCGTCGCGGACTACGCCGACATCGGTGGCGGCAAGGGCGGCTACAACGAGGATCACGAGTTCTTCGGCTATCGCCAGGCGATCTGACGGGCGCCGCCCTGGTCAGTCGACCTGGCCTGGCGAGGTCACCGGGCCCTCGGCCGGCGTGTTGCCCGGGGCATCGCTCGCCGGGTCCGCCGGTGCAGCGGGCGGCATGTCGCTCGGCGCGGGGCCCATGCACGTCGCGATCTCCGTCGGGCAGCTCGCCTCCATGCACGCCTGGTCGGTGCAACCACTGCGCTGGCCGCAGTCGAGCAGCGCGGCATGCTGGCCCTGCGCGTTCTCGGTGCCCTCGGCCGTGCAGCGGTTGACGCACAGCGGGTCGCCGCACTGGCTGTCACACTGCTCGACGACCTCGCGGCACGTCAGCGTGCCGACGCCCTCGGGAGCCGGCGCGATCGCCTCTCTCGCCTGGTTGATGCATCCGGCGAGCGCGACCCAGGACAGAAGCGAGATGGCGAGTGCGAGGCGAGACACCCGCTCAGGATACGCCGATTCTCAGGGAAACGTGCGCCACTGCAGCTTGCGCGGCGCCTGTCGCTGCATGCGCGGGTTGCGCGAGCGCGACTTCGCCATCGGCGGCGCTTCGTCCTTGAGCTCGCCGAGCTTGGCGTGCAGCGTCGCGGTGCGGCCGTTGCGGTGCGTGATGGTGAGCTGGACGGTCGTGTTCGGCCTGCTCATCGCGATCGCGTTGCGCAGCGTCGAGTCGGTCCGCACCTGCTTGCCGTTGATCGAGGTGATCACGTCGCCCTCGACCAGGCCGGCCTTCGCCGCCGGGCCACGCGCCTCGACGCCCGCGACGAGCACGCCGCGCTCGGCGCCGAGCCCGTACTTCTTCGCGAGCGTCGGCGAGACGGTCGCGATGCCGATGCCGAGGTAGCCGCGGGAGACCTTGCCGTCCTTCATCAGCATCTCCATGATCGGCTTCGCCATGTTCGTCGGGATCGCGAACCCGATGCCCTGGTAGCCGCCGGTGCGCGACGCGATCGCGGTGTTGATGCCGATCAGCTCGCCCTTCATGTTGACGAGCGCACCGCCCGAGTTGCCCGGGTTGATCGCGGCGTCGGTCTGGATGAAGTCCTCGTACTCCGCGATGCGCAGGCCGCGCCCCTTCGCCGATACGATGCCCATCGACACGCTCTTGCCGATGCCGAGGCCATCGCCGATCGCGAGCACGATCTCGCCGAGGCGCACGGTCGACGAGTCGCCCATCGGCAGCGGCTTCAGGTTCTTGAACGTGCCCTCGAGCTGGAGGACCGCGAGGTCGGCCTTGGTGTCCTTGCCGACGAGCTTGGCGAGCAGCTGGGTGCCGTCGTGCAGCGTCACCGTGATCGTGTCGGCGCCGTTGATGACGTGGGCGTTGGTCAGGATCCGGCCGTTCGCCGTGACGATCACGCCCGAGCCCTTGCCCGCCATCTTCTGGACCTCGTCGGCCCCGAACATGTCGACGAAGAACGGATCGACAGGGATCTCGGATTCGGTGTCGATATTGACGACACTCTCGACGACGCGCTCGGCGACATCGGCGATCGAGTTATCGGTAGGGACCGAGGGCGTCGCGAACGCGGCGCTGGATGTGCCGCCGACGACGAGCGCCACGGCGATCAGTAAATTGCGGGCAAATATCATGTCACTCCTCGCTCGAACGGCTCGAAACAGGCCCTACACGGGCCATGGTTACGAACGTTGGACCGCGCAAGGGGTTGCCTAAATTCCGAGCAGCTAACCAGCTGATCCGCCGTGGCTTCTGCTGCCAGGTGCTGACAGCGGGATCCCACGCGTGCGCGAGCGCGCGGCGTGCGGGAGCGTGAAAGCTCGCAGGCGCCGCGGAGTGACGCAGCCTACGGCGCGGGCGGTGCCGGCGGAGTGGCCAGCTTCGTCGCGCTGCCACCGGGCGCGGCCGGCTTCGTCGCGGCCGGCTTCGCCGCGGCGGGCTTCGTCGCGGCCGGCTTCGTCACGGCCGGTGGCGCGCCGGCGCCCGGCTTCGTCGGGACGACCGGCGCGGTGCCGTGCGCACCCGGCGCGGTACCGTGCGCACCCGGCGCGGGAGCCGGCGCGGTGCCGTGCGCACCCGGCGCGGGAGCCGGCGCGGTGCCGTGCGCACCCGGCATGCCGATCGGCGGCGCGCCCGGCGGCATCGCGCCCGGAGCACCACCCGCGTGGCCCGGCGGCATCGTGCCGAACGGGTTGCCCTTCGGCTCGATCGACTTCGGCTCCGGCTGCTTGCCGCTGAACACGGTCTCGATGTCGTTCTCCGCGCGCTGCGCGGTGTCGCGACGGACGAGCGCGGGCACGCGCGTCTTCTCGGTCAGGATGTAGTACTCGGTCGTGCCCTTCGGCGGGTTCGCCGGATCGAGCTCCTGGCCGGGCGCGAGCTCGCCGGGCTTGTCGCGCTTGAACAGCTGGAGCGTGCCGAGCACGCCGCCGTGCTCGTCCTTGTACGTCAGCTTCATCACCGGCGTCAGGTCGCTGACCTCGAGCTCCGCCGCGTACTCGGTCGGCCGCAGGTTGTTCGCGTTGTCGATGAAGTTCGCCCCGGTCTGATCCGCCTTCTTGGTCGCCGGATCGGCCCAGGTCTTGATCTGCTGGTTGCCGTCGTGGCCGCCCTGCGTCGTGATGCGAACGAACGACTTCGACTTGCCGTTCGACTCCAGCGTGACCGCGCCGATCTTCGCCGGCTCGAAGCCGCGTGGATCGGTCAGGTGCAGGCTGGACTCGCCGACCTCGAGCCCGGAGAGCATCTCGCGCGCGAGCACGTACGCGACCCCGGACTTCTCGTCCATCACGTACTTGTCGCTGCCACCGTAGACGGCACCGCCGACCAGAAACGTCCGCGAGCCGTCCTTGAACGTCACGATGATCGTGGAGGTCGACACCTCCTTGCCATCCTTCATCGTGACCGTGTTCGTCGGCTTGGTGCCGAGCTTGTAGTCCTTCTTGGCGCCCTCGCTCGGCTTGCCGAGATCACGCAGCGCGCGACCCTTGACGTATGCCGCGATCATCTTCTCCGCCGACTCGCCGAGCGGGAACTCGCGGACCTTGCGGCCGGTCTCTTCCTCCTCGATGGTCGGCGGCTCCGGCGCGGCGGCCGAGCCCGAGCCCGAGCCTGCAGAGCCCGAGCCGGCGGCCGAGCCCGCGGAGCCCGAGCCCGCTGCCGAACCGGCGGCCGAGCCAGCAGCCGAGCCCGCGGCATCCGGCTTGGCCGGCTTCACCTTGGTCTCGATCGTCGTGTCGGTGCCCCACCAGTAGCCCGCGGGCTTGCGCTCGAGCTTCACGATCTTCTTCGGCGAGCGGTACTCGATCGACACCAGATCGCTATCGGACTTGTCCCACAGCACGACGCTGCCGACGTTCGGCTGGACGGTCTTGTCGCGCGTCCACGTGCGATATCCATAGATCAGCATGACGGCGAGCAAGACGCCGTGGATCAGTGCGCCTCTCATGACTTCACCTCGGTCGACTTGCGAGTGGTGCGCCGGCGGCGGGCCCAGGTGCCCACCAGGCCGAGCGTCAACACCAGGAGCGGAGCGCCGACGATCGTCAGCGTGAACCAGACCGCGTCCTGGCTCTTGGTGTGCTTGATCGGCTTGTCGTCCTCGGACACGACCTCACCGGCGAACACCTCCTCGCCGCCGAGCCACTTGACCGAGTCGTCGAGCAACGGCCCCGAGATCAGGACGAGCGCCGCGCGGCCCATGCTCTGGACGAGCGCGTCCGCGAACAGGTCGGTATCCGCGAACACGAGCACGCGGTAGCCATCCTTGTCCTTGCCCTGCGCGTCCTTGAGCCGCGGGCCCTCGAACGCCGCGCCGAGGTTCCAGCGCTGCCGCTTCTCGGTCGCCGCGTCGAAGCTGAAGTTGTCGTTGGTATCGAGGAAGCTCGAGTCCATCGACCGGATCGTGATCGTCTTCTTCGGATGCTCGCCCTTCGCCGTGAACGGCGCGTCCTCGAGGGCGCCCGACTCGACGAGCACGAGGCCCTTGTCGACCGAACGCGACAGCGCCGTCGTCGACGCGTGCGCCGAGAACTGCGTGGTGATCGCGAACCGGCGGTCGGCCGGCGACCCGCGCTGCGGCAGGTACGCCCGGTCGTCGGTGAGCGGCGTCGGGTTGTACTTGATACCGAGCTTGCCCTCGAGATCGCCGAGGCTCGGATCCGCCTTCGGATCGAGCGCGACGAGCAGGCGACCGCCCTTGTCGAGGTAGCGGTCCAGGGCGGCCCACTCCGCCGGCAGCAGCGGCACGGTCGGTGCGAGCATGATGACGATCGTCGCGTCCTCGGGGACATCCTTCGCGAGATCGATGAGACCGAGGTCCTTGACCTCGTAGTTGAGATCGCCGAGCCGCTTGCGGAACACGCTGGTGCGACGCTCGGGCACGCGGCCCTTGAGCTCGGGCGGGATCGAGTCGGGATCGGTCATCTCGCCGTGGCCGGTCATCACGTACGCCTTGCGCTTGTCGCGCACGATCTTCATGAGGACCGTGTTGACCTCGCGGTCGAAGTTGCGCAGCTTGCTGCCGCGACGCGCCTTGTCGATGTCGGTCTCGACGTCGATCGTCTGGCTCTTCTCGTCATCGCCGGTGCCCTTGACGACGACGATCATGCCGTCCTTGGTCACCTTGTACTTGCCGGCGAGCTCGGCATCGACGAGGCGATCGTGCTCCTCGACCTGGAGGTGGCCCGAGGCCGACGCGAGCGCGTCGAAGTAGTCGCGGACCTGTGCCTTGACCTCGTTCACCGCCGGGAAGAACAGCAGCACCTTGATGGTGTCGTTCGAGGCCGCGACGATGCGCTTGGTCGAGTCACCCGGCGACGACGTCTTGAAGTAGCTGACGTCGCGCTGCACGTTGCGCTCGCTGGCGACGTTGCACGTCACCATCAGGAACGCGGCCGCGAGCGCGATCGTCAGACCGGACCAGCCGATCTCGCGGACCCGGAAGTACTCGACGCCCTCGTCACCGGCCGTCTTCAGATCGAATGCCGTCCGGCGCGGCACGCCGAGCGACATCTCGATCATGAACATCGGGACGATCGAGCACAGCATGCCGATGCCCCACAGCACGGTGAGCACCGTCGAGAACTTCTCGGCGCCCTTGTCGGACATCGTGAACAGGCCCGTGCCCCACGACGTGGTCAGGGCGTAGAGCACGAGCGAGACGAGGACACCCGCCTGGCAGATCAGCAGGGTGCGCTCGACGGACCGGCGCGCACCGCTGGTGCGCATGGCGGTGAACCCACGCAGACCGGTGATCGCGACGAGCGCGATCACACCGATCACGGTGAGCACCATGCGCAGGCCCGGCAGGTGGCCGAACAGGCGCTCGCCGAGCAGGATGAAGAACAGGCCGAGCCCGAAAACGAGCGAGGCCCACCACGGGGATGCAGTTCTCATTGCCATCGCTTCGCCTCCAGCGTTTTGACGGCGAGCAGCAGGAAGAAGTACGTCATCGCGACATAGAAGATGACGTCCTTCAGGTTGAAGATGCCGCGCATGAAGCTCGACTGGAAGCGGACCCACCAGATGTCCACTTGCTCGAGCACGGTTCGCACCGGCGGGTCGAGCCGCACGGCGAGTTGATAGACGTTACCGAGGATGACCATCAGCGCCGCCGCGATCAGCAGCGCGAGCAGCTGATAGCGGGTCAGCGCCGAGGCGAACAGCCCCATCGCGAGCCCGGTCGCGCCGAGCAGGAAGAGGCCGAGATAGCCGACGAGGATCTGCGCCGACGAGATCTTGCCGTTCACCTTGATGAGGAGCGGCATGTACAGCGACAGCACCAGGAACAGCACGAGGAACGTCAGCGCGGCGAAGAACTTGCCGAGCACGATCTCGGTGTCGCGGATCGGGGACGTATTGAGCAGCACCATCGAGTGGTTCTGCCGCTCCTCCGCGAGCAGCCGGAACGAGAGCAGGATGCCGGCGGTCCCGGCGAACATGCTCGAGAAGTTGAAGTAGCGCTCGAGCACGGTGGCCGAGAGCTGCTCGCCCCGCAGCGCGAACGCCTGGAACAGGATGCCGTTCACGAGCAGCAGCACCGCGATGATCACCCAGCCGATCGGGGACCGCAGGTAGCTCGCCAGCTCGCGACGATAGATGATGCTAGTTGCTCGCATCGCTACCTCCGACGAGACGGATGAACGTGTTCTCGAGCTCGCTGCGCGAGTAGTCGAGCTTGAGTAGATCGAGCTTGGCCTCGACGACGGCGCGGCTCACGGCGGCGCGGCAATCGGCCGAGGTCACGAGCGGGAACGTCCAGCCGCCGCCCTGCTCGAACGGCTCGAGCACCTTGGTGACGCCCTCGACCTTCGCGAGCACCTGCTGGATCTCGCCCTTCGGGTCGTCGCCGGTCGTCCGTGCGGTGACCGTGATCTGGCGAATCTCGCCCTTGGTGTTGCCGAGCTCGGCCTCGGTGCCGGCGCCGAGCAGCTCGCCCTTGCCGAGCACGAGCAGCCGATCGCAGGTCTGGCTGATCTCGGTCAGGATGTGACTCGAGATCAGGACCGTGTGGTTCTGCTTCAGATCGTGGATGAGGTTGCGCATCTCGACGATCTGCACCGGGTCGAGGCCGCGCGTCGGCTCGTCGAGGATGAGGAACTTCGGCTGATGGACGATCGCCTGGGCGACGCCGACGCGCTGGCGAAAGCCATGCGAGAGCGTGCCGATCAGATCGGTCGCGACGTCGGTCAGGTCCGTGATCTCGAGGACCTCGGGCAACCGCTTCTTGACCTGCAGCTTCGACATCCCGCGCAGCTCGCCGGAGAAGCGCACGTAGTCGCTGACGGTCATGTCGGTGTAGACCGGCGGGTTCTCGGGCAAGAACCCGACTCGCTTGCGGACCTCGTGCGGCTCGGCGACCGCGTCGACGCCGCCGACCTCGATCGTGCCGGCGCTCGGCCGTAGATCGCAGGCCAGGATCCGCAGCGCGGTGGTCTTGCCGGCGCCGTTGAGCCCCAAGAAGCCCACGGTCTCGCCGTCGTTGATCTCGAAGGACACCGGGCCGAGCGCCCGTTTTCCTCCATAGAACTTGGATAAGTCTCTTGCGCGAATCATGCGGTCCCTCGCGTCCCGATTTTCGTTAGGTCCTGAAAATCGCTGGACTTTGTTAAACGGCGGAGAAGCGGGTGTCAAGCTCACGGCCGGTCCTCTTGGCGCGCCCGTAACCCATGGCAGCTTCCAGCTTCTTCCCGGGACGATGAAATAGTGGGCACGCCCGCTGCACGCCGCCGGGCCATGGCCACGCTCCGTCTCGTTGCCAGTCTGGCGCTGGTGACTGCCTGTTACCGCCAGGATCCCGATCTCTACGCGACGATGCCCGAACCGGTCGTCATCGAAGGCGCGCCGAGTGGCGAGATCGATGTCGAGTGGCAGGCCAGCTATGTCGACGACAATGCGGCGGGAACCGCGGCCGCATCGTTCGCGCCATCCGCCGATCCGCAGGATCCCGGCTACGTGACGGGCACGTGCACGGATGGCGAGATCGACGCCACGCTCGACGGCTACGGCGAGTGGGTGGACATCGAGGGCTACGGCCGAGTGTGGCGTCCATACACCACCGTCGTGGGCGTCAATTTCACACCCTACGAGACCTGCGGAAGCTGGGTGTGGACCGAGTGGGGGTGGACCTTCGCGTGCGAGTGGGATTGGGGCTGGCTCCCGTTCCACTACGGACGCTGGGGCTGGTTCGACGACTACTGGGGCTGGCAGCCCGATACCCAGTGGAGTCCGGCGTGGGTCGACTGGCGCGGCGGCGGTGGCTACGTCGGCTGGCGACCGCAAGCGCCGATCGTGCGAGATCATCGCAACGAGCACGACGGCCTCGTGCTGCACGATCATCGGCACGAGCCTCCGCGCGTGCGCGATCACCGCACCGCGAAGACCAAGGACTGGCAGTGGCGGTTCACGGCGGCGGCCGATTTCGGCAAGCCGCGGATTCGCGCGCATCTGCTCAAGCGACCCGCCGAGGGTCTACGCGTGACGTCGACCGTGGCGCGCCCGCCGGTGCGCGCGAACGTGCAGCCGGTACGCGCCGCGAGCATCATGCGCGGGCGCCTCGCCGTCGCCGAGCGGATTCACGCGCGTGGTTCGCGCGTCGAGCCCACGCGCGGCGTACGCGCGCCGCAGCGCGCCCCCGATCGCGGCGACCGCGGCGTTCGCGGCGTTCGCGGCTCCGTCGTGCCCGGCCGCGTGGCCGACTGGCCGCGTCCCGCGCGCCAGCCATCCGTCGATCGCGGATCCTCGGTGTACCAGCCGACGTATCAGCCGCCGGTGCCGACGTCGGCCGGCGATCACGCGCACGCCGCGCCCCCATCCGACCAGACCGCGCAGACCTACGG
>DAIRFU010000886.1:0-2446 GCA_036794935.1 Kofleriaceae bacterium
GCCACTCGTAACCCAGCTGGAGCGGGCTGCGCAGGTTCGCGACCTGAGCGCGCATGCCGAGCTCGAGCGCCTCCGCGACGACGGCCGCGTCGCCACGCACGTCGGCGCCGAACATCGTGCGGCCCGCGATCGCGAGCGTCATCTCCATCATCTCGTGCGCGAGATCGAGGCGCTGGCCCTCGGCCCAGCCCGCGACCTGGCGCGCGGTCTCCTCGACCATGATCGCGCCGTACTTCTCGAGCCGCTTCGGCGCGAACGCGGGAGCGAGCAGCTTGCGGTGGCGCTTGTGCGTGTCGCCGTCGGCGGTGAGCAGCCCGTCGCCGAGCATCGGTCGCAGGAACTGCAGGCCCGCCGACTTCTTGAACCTGTCGGCCTGATCGACGAACACCGCGTGCGCGAGGTCCGCGTCGGTCACGACATAGATCGGGATGTGCGCGAGCTGGAGCCGCGCGATCGGACCGATCCGCGCGGCGCGGTCTTGCAGCGCGAGCCGGTCGCGCCGGAAGGCGAGGAGGTTGCCGACCAGCGGCAGGCCGGGGACGAGGGGGATGGAAGAGGGAGGAGCGAATGCGCTGGTCAACGACGCCATTCTCACTAAAATGCGAGTGTTCGCTCACATTGTCTACTCGCGTTTGTCACGCGAGCGAAGGAGCCCGCGATGCAGCGCCAACCTCGGACCACGCCACGCAAACGCCCGCGCCAGGCACGCAGCAAGGCGACGGTCGACACGATCCTCGAGGCCACGACTCGGGTTCTGGTGGACGCCGGCTTCGATGGCCTGACCACGAACGCGGTCGCCGCCGCCGCCGGGGTCTCGATCGGCTCGCTCTACCAGTACTTCCCGAACAAGGAGGCGCTCGTGCTCGCGCTCATCGAGCGGCACATGGAGGAGATGAACACGGCGATCCTGACCGAGCTCACGCGCGTCGCGAAGCTGCCGCTCGCCGAGGCCGCACGCCGGGTCGTCGAGCTGACGATCCGCGCGCACGCCGTCGATCCGGAGCTGCACCGCGTGCTCACCGAGCAGGTGCCCCGGATCGGCAAGCTCGCCCGGCTGCGCGAGGTCGACGAGATCTGCCACCGCATGGTCGCGGGGCTGCTCGCCGCGCGGAAGCACGAGATCGCGATCCGCGATCCGGACGTGTCGGCGTTCATCCTCGTGTCCGCGATCGAGTCGGTCGTCCATCGGGCGGCGCTGCTGTATCCGCAGCGGCTGCGCGATCCGCGGCTCGTCGAGGAGACCACGCTGATGGTGACCCGCTACCTCGGCGTCGCGGCGAATTAGGCTATCGTGCGCGCCATGCGCCGCCTCGCCAGCATCGGCCTCGCCCTCGCGCTCGCCGCGTGCCCGAGCAAGAGCCCGCCGACCACCACGCCGACGCCACAGGCCGCCGCGGGGTGTCCGTCTGCCGCGGGCGTCCACCTCGCGTCCTACGTGACCCAGGATCCGGGCCAGGGGCGCAGCGGCTGGGCGGTGGCGCTGCATGCGGTGCCCGCCGGCGCAGACGCGCCCGACTACGCGAACGTCGATGCCGCCGCGGCCAGCGCCGCCGGCGTACCCGCGCCGCCCACCGGCACGCTGTGGCTCGTCACCCCGGGCGCGCCGCCGTGCCGCGCGAGCGTCGGCCGCTATTACGCGGCGAAGCTCGACACCAGCGTCTCGTACGGGTTCGAGCTCGAAGGCTGTCCCGCGCCCGCGCAGCCCGAGGACGCCGGCGGCGTCGTGATGGTCTCGGAGCAACCGCCGACCGGCTGCCGCTTCGAGGGCCCGCAGCCCATCGCGGCGCGGCTCGGCGACATGGACGCCGCCAAGCAGTGGCAGCGGCCTGCCAAGGAGACCCCGCTGCCCGCGCCGCTCGCCGCCGCGTTGCCGCCGCGCGAGTGCGCCGCGCCCGGGTGCGAGAGGCTGTGGGCGTTCGCCGACGTGAAGATCGACGGTCACCCGGTGGCCTGGACCGGTGCCGTCAACTGGCTCCAGATCGGCGATCCGGCCCAGCAGTGCCAGTGGCCGGCCGAGCGGGTCAGCGGCTTCTGGATTCCGGACTCGACCGGCACCCGCGCGATCAAGGTCGGCGAGGGTGACGCGCACGCGCTGCCGCTCATCGCGGTGCTCGCCGACGCGACAGGCGCCAGGGTCGCGCTCGCCGAGGCCAACGGCGAGTACGCGACGTACGATCTGGCGCCCGGTCGCGCGACGCTCGGCCACCGCGTCGTGTGGACGATCGCGCCGCCGGAGGCGTGGCAGGCGGTCGACTACCTCGGCCCGATCTGTGACGAGCCCCGCCCGTAGGGTCAGGGCAGGCCCTGTGCCGCCGCCCCCCGCCGGAACCACTCGCTCATCGTCGTGAACGCGGTCTTCGCGCTGTCGATCATTCGCGCGCTCGCGCCGGCGCGCTGCGCGACATCATCGAGCAGGAGCCCCAGCTGCTGCCAGCGCGCCGCCACG
>DAIRFU010000018.1:0-24660 GCA_036794935.1 Kofleriaceae bacterium
TGGGGTGGGCAGCACCGGGTGCTGCCCGTGCGGCTGCGTATCGGCAGCGTCATCTCCGTCGTGATCTACGCGGTGATCGCGGGCATCGTTT
Organism: Kofleriaceae bacterium; assembly: GCA_036794935.1. Taxonomy (GTDB): domain Bacteria; phylum Myxococcota_A; class Polyangia; order Haliangiales; family Haliangiaceae; genus JABFXX01. The sequence continues at coordinate 92 of DAIRFU010000018.1, forward strand.
TGGCACGTGGGGATCTGCTGGAGACTGGCTTGTCCGATGGGTTCCTGCGCGCGGCGGCATGGATCGTCGTGGCGTACTTCTTTCTGGGCATCTGGTTGAACCTGGCGTCGCGCACCACGAGGAAGAAGCGACATGGATGACCGAGTGATCAACATTCTGCTCGTCGAGGACGACGAGGTCGACGTGATGACCGTCAAGCGGGCATTCGCGAAGAACAACATCTCGAACCCGCTCTACGTCGCGCACAACGGCATCGAGGCGCTCGACATGCTCCGCAAGGCCGATCCCATCCCGGCGCAGCGCCGGTTGATCCTGCTCGACGTCAACATGCCGAAGATGAACGGCATCGAGCTGCTCCGCGAGCTCCGCGCCGATCCGGCGCTGCAGCAGGCGTGCGTGGTGATGATGACGACGTCGAACGAGGAGCGCGATCGGATCGAAGCGTTCAAGCTCAACGTCGCCGGCTACTTGCTCAAGCCGGTCACGTTCCAGCAGTTCGCCGAGGTGATGTCGACGATCAACAAGTACTGGGCGCTGATGGAGATGCCGTAGGCGCTACAGCTCGTCGGCCGCGAACGTCAGCACCTGCGCGATCGCCGGTGCACCGGTGGCGAGCATCACGAGCCGATCGAAGCCGAGCGCGATCCCGGCCGACGGCGGCAGTCCCTCGGCCAGCGCCGCGAGCAGCCGCTCGTCGATCGGATAGACGGGCTTGCCGCGCTCGGCGCGAACGCGCTGGTCGTCGAGGAAGCGCGCACGCTGCTCGGCAGGATCCGTGAGCTCGTCGAACGCATTCGCGAGCTCGATGCCGCCGACGTACGCCTCGAAGCGCAACGCGGTCTTCGGGTCGTCCGGCTTGCGCCGCGCCAGTGCCGCGAGCGGTACCGGCCAGTCCTCGAGGATCAGCGCGTGGTCGAGCGCGGTGATCGCCGGCTCGACGCGAGCGAGGAACGCGGCGAAGAACGCGTCGTCCCACGCGGTGCCGTCGGCGATCTCGATGCCCGCCGCGCGCACCGCCGCGACCAGCTCGGCCGCCGGCTCGCCGCCGTCGACCGCGACGCCGGCCCACTCGCGCATCGCCGCCCGCACCGTCATCCTCCGCCACGGTGGCCGGACGTCGATATCGCGGTCACCGACCCGGGCGACCGGCACGCCGGTGATCGCGCGGATCACCGCGGCGACGAGCTGCTCGGTGTCGTCGACGATCGCGTCGATGCCGGCGTACGCGCGGTACCACTCGACCATCGTGAACTCGCTCGCGTGGTGCACGCCGTGCTCGTTCGCGCGGAAGCACTTGCAGACCTGGTAGATCTTCTCGAAGCCGGCGGCGAGCAGCCGCTTCATCTGGTACTCGGGCGACGTGATCAGGTAGCCGTCCGCGGCGCGCACCGCCTCGAGGTGGATCTCGAGGCCGGGGCTTCCGACCAGGAGCGGCGTCTCGACCTCGAGGAACCCGCGCGACGCGAACACCTCGCGCAGCTTCGCGAGCGCGGTCGCGCGCGCGCGCAACAGGTCGAGGCGCGCGCGGGGCAGCCGCATCACCTCGCTGCCGGGGCCGGGATAGTCGCCGCCGCCGTGCGCACGCAGCACGGCCTCGCGGTCGACGTCGACGAGATCGCCGGCCCGCCATGCCCTGGCAGGGTTGGTGATCCTCAGATCGAACAGCTCGGCGCGGACGATCGCGGTGTTCCCGTCGATCGCGAGGACGCGGCCGCGCGTCCCCACTACGTGTCCCGCGGGGATGCGTTCGGGCGAGGGGGCTCGTGTCGCTCGCGAGCTCGCGACACCCGGCGATCCCTTGCCGTCACTTATTCACGCGCTCGACGTACTCGTGCGTGCGCGTATCGATCTTGATCGTGTCGCCGATGCGGATGAACAGCGGGACCGAGACCTCGGCGCCGGTCTCCACGGTCGCCGGCTTCTGGACGTTGCCGCTCGTATCACCGCGCACGCCGGGCTCCGAGGCGGTGACCTCGAGGAACACGAACGTCGGCAGCGTGACGTCGACCGGGCGCTCGTTGAAGAAGACCACCGTGCACGGCAGGTTGTCCTTCATCAGATCGTGCGCGTCGCCGATCAGGTCCTTGCTGATCGTGACCTGCTCGTAGTTCGTCTGATCCATGAAGACCAGGTCGTTGGCCTCCTTGTACAGGAACTGCATGTCGCGGGTCTCCACGTTCGCGGGCTCGAGCTTCTCGCCCGACCGGATGTTCCGCTCGACGACGGCGCCGGTCAGCAAGTTCTTGAACTTGGTCCGGGTGAACGCCGCGCCCTTGCCGGGCTTCACGAACTGGAACTCGACCACGGTGTACGGGTTCCCGTCCATCAAAACCTTGAGGCCCTTGCGGATATCCGACGTATCGTACATGGCGGGTTCGTTTACCCCGCGCCGTCCAGGCCTGTCAAACCAACTCGACGAGCGTTCGCCCGATCGGCCCAGCCCTTGCCGGCCGGCTCCTCGTATGCGACATCGTCCTCGTGGACGCGGCGTCGCATTATCGGCAGCTCGTGCAACTGGGCCGGGATGACTTCCTGGCCTCGGCCGCACCGGGGGCCCTGATCCGCCAGCGCTCGTCGTCCGACGATGCACCGATGAGCGGCGTCCACACGCTCACGCTCGACCAGGAGATCGAAGAGACGCTCCCCGGCCGCGTGATGCCCGCGCTCGAGACGACGATCGAGCTCTACCCTCTCACGAAGAAGCACGGCGCCTCGTTCCCCGATCGGATCACGATCGGCCGCACCGGCAACAACGACGTCGTGATCCCGGACAGCTCGGTGTCCCGGCTGCACGCGTACGTCCGGCGCGACGGCGCGCGCTGGCTCGTGGCCGACGCGGGATCCAAGAACGGCAGCTGGCTCGCCGACGAGCCGCTCGCCGCCCGCAAGGAGCGACCGCTGGTGTCGCGCGCCGTGCTGCGCCTCGGCGATGTCGACCTGACCTTCTACCTGGCCGCCGATCTGTTCGCGGCCCTGGGGGGACGATGAGCGAGTGGGACCATCGCCAGCTCTGCCCGGACGGCGGCTGCGTCGGCGTGATCGGCAGCGACGGCACGTGCAGGGTCTGCGGGCGCGCGGCCCCGAACTGGGGCGAGGAGCGCAAGCGCGGCCTGGTCGACGAGCCGGTCGACGAGGACGTGGCCGAGGCAGCGGCCGAGCCAGCAGCCACGCCGACTGCCGGCGGCGATCCAGATCCGGCGCACGAGCCCGGCTGGGACGACCGCACGCTCTGCCCCGATGACGGCTGCATCGGGGTGATCGGCGATGACGGGCGTTGCAAGGTCTGTGGCCGGAGCGCCGCATGACACGCGTGACCGTCGTCGGTGCCGGCGGGCTGGGCGGACCGATGGCGCTATCGCTCGCCGCCGCCGGCTGCGAGCTGACGATCGTCGATCCGGATCTCGTCGAGGTCTCGAACCTGCACCGCCAGATCCAGTTCACGACGGCCGATGTCGGTAGACCGAAGGCGCCGCTACTGGCCGCCGCCGTCGTCGCTCGCGGCGGCCGCGCGCGCGGCTACCAGACCCGGTGGACCGCCGAGGACGCCGATGACATCTCCGGCGACGCCGATCTGATCGTCGATGGCTGCGACGACCCCGCGACCAAGTTCGCGGTCGCCGACTGGGCGGTGGCCGCCGGCCGGCCCTACGTGATCGCGGCGGCGCTGCGCTTCGGCGGTAACGTGCTCGTCGGGGCCCCCGGGCACGCGTGCTACCGCTGCCTGTTCGAGGAGCCGGTGCCGGCCGCGACCTGCGCGGCGGCCGGCGTGCTCGGTCCGGTGGTCGGCGCGATCGGCGGCGTCGCCGGCGCGCTCGCGTGTGGGCTCGCGCATGGCGACCGCTCGTTCGCCGGCTCGATCTTCGTGTTCGACGATCTGCGCATCGCACAGGATCCGCGCATCGTGCGCTTCGCGGCGCGGCCGGGCTGCCCGAGCTGTGCACGCGCGGCGATCGCGCCCGATCGCGAGGCGGTGCTGCTCGCCGCGGAGGCGCCGCGTGCGTGACGAGCAGGTCCATCGTTACTCGCGGCACATCATGTTGCCCGACATCGGCGGGCTCGGGCAGACCGCGCTGATGGTCGCGTCGGCGCGACTCGTCCTGCGCGACATCGAGCCGACCGCCGAGTTGATCGCGGGCCAGTACCTCGCCGCCGGCGGCGTCGGCACGCTCGTCGTCGAGCACGCGAGCACCGCGCAGTGCGCCGAGGTCGCCGCGCACGGCGCCGACACGGCGGTGACCGCCGAGGGCTCCGGTCGCGAGGTGATGCTCGCGCCGCGCCCGGCGTGGTGGCCGTGCGCCGAGGGAGACGCGAATGCGCTCGCGTTCTGGCGCGGCAGCATCGCGGCAGTCACGTGGATGGCCGACGCGGTCACCCGGTGAGCGCGCTCGCGATCCCGCCGCGCGTGCTGGCGGCGGTGTACGCGCACGCGCGCGCCGTATTCCCCGAGGAGTGCTGCGGGTACCTCGTCGGCTCGCGCGGCGCCGCCGGCGTCGATCGCGTGGTCGCGTGCCGTAACGCGCAGCGCGACGGCGCCCACCCGACCCACCCCGATCGCGGCGCCGACACCGGCTTCGTGATCGCCGGCGCCGAGCTGCTCGCGTTCGCGCGCACCCTCTCAGGCAAGCGGCCGGCGCGCATCATCTATCACTCGCACACGAACGGCCGGGCCTACTTCTCCGATGTCGATCGTGCGATCGCCGCGTCCGAGGCGGGCCCTCACTACCCGGTCCAGCACCTCGTCGTGGGCATCACCGCGGCCGGCCCGACCGAGGCGGCGCTGTTCGCGTGGTCCGAGGAAGCTCGCGATTTCGTCGAGGTGGCGCGCTGGCCGGCACCCGGCGACGATTCGCCGGCCTAGGTGCTAGGCTGTTCGCCATGTCGACCAAGCTCGACGCGCTGAGTGCCACGTTGACCGGCTACGGCCGCGTCGTCGTCGCGTTCTCCGGCGGCGTCGATTCTGCATTCCTGCTCAAGGTGGCTGCTGATGCGCTCGGCGAGCACTGCCACGCCGTGACCGCCGTCTCGCCGACGATGGCACGCTCCGAGATCGAGGGAGCGATCGGGCTCGCCGCCGCGCTCGGCCTCGGCAGTCGCCACCACGTGATCGACTCGCACGAGCTCGAGGTCCCCGGCTTCGCCGACAACCCGACGCACCGCTGTGCGCTGTGCAAGACCGAGCTGATGGACGTCGCCGCGCCGATCGCGCACTCGCTCGGCGATGCGCCGGTCGTGCTCGGCACGAACGTCGACGATCTCGGCGACGTCCGCCCCGGCATCGCGGCGGCCCTCGCGCACGGCGCGAAGATGCCGATGGTCGACGTCGGGCTCACGAAGGCCGAGATCCGTGCGCTGTCGCGCGAGCTCGCGCTGCCGACGTGGGACAAGCCGCAGCTCGCGTGCCTGTCGTCGCGGTTCCCGTACGGCACGAAGATCACGCCCGACCGGCTGCGCCGCGTCGACGCATTCGAGGACGGGTTGCGCGAGCTCGGGTTTCGCCAGCTCCGGGTCCGCTTCCACGACACGATCGCGCGCCTCGAGATCGATAGCGACGATCTGCCGCGCGTCGTCGCGCCGGGCGTGCGCGAGAAGATCGTCGGGCTCGGCAAGGAGCTCGGCTTCTCGTACGTCGCGCTCGATCTCGCCGGCTTCCGGTCCGGCTCGCTCAACGAGGTGCTGCCGGCCCAGACGCTCGTGAAGCTCAAGAGGAGCTCGTGAACCTGGCGGTCGCGGCCCTCGGTGCGCTCGTCGCGATGACGGCGCCCGCCGCGGCCGACACGGCCTACCAGCCAAAGAAGGATCGCGAGCGTGCCGGCAAGTCGACCACGCACCCTGCCCCGCGGCCGATCGGCACCCGACCGGCGAAGCTGATCAACCTGCACAACCGGTGGACGCACGACTGGCTCGCCGTCGATCCGCTGCATCCGCCGGGCGTGGCCGAGGTCGACATGTTCCTGCGCGATCACTTCACGAACGAGCCGACGCACATGGAGCCGAAGCTGATCCCGACGGTGGTCGCCGCCGCGAAGCAGTTCAAGATCGACGTCGTCGACGTGATCTCGGGCTTCCGGCACCCGAAGTACAACCTGATGCTGCGCAAGAAGGGCCACCAGGTCGCGCGCGACAGCCAGCACACGCATGGCAACGCGGTCGACTTCACGTTCCCCGGCATGTCGGTGGACCAGCTCCACAGGCTCCAGGCGTGGGTGAAGGCGCAGCGGCTCGGCGGCGTCGGAATCTACCCGAGCAGCAAGTTCGTCCACATGGACACCGGACCGGTCCGGTTCTGGTCCGGTGACTGATATGCTGGCGCCATGTCGATCTGGGCCTGGCTCGGCGTCGGCGTTGGCTGTCTCGTGGCGATCGTCGCGATCCACGATCTGACGCAGCGCCGCCACGCGATCCTTCGCAACTTTCCCATCATCGGGCACTTCCGGTACTGGCTCGAGACGATCGGCCCGGAGCTGCGCCAGTACATCGTCACCGGCAACGACGAGGAGCGGCCGTTCTCGCGCGATCAGCGCCGCTGGGTGTACGCATCGTCGAAGCACGAGAACAACTACTTCGGCTTCGGCACCGACAACGATCCGGAACGGGCAGGCTACATCCTCGTCCGTCACAGCGCGTTCCCTCGCCACACGCCGCACGAGGGCGAGCCGGGGTTCGACGCGCAGCACGCGGTACCGAGCGTGCGCGTGCTCGGCGGAGCGCGCGGTCGCAAGCACGCGTTTCGCCCGCGCTCGATCATCAACACCTCGGCGATGAGCTACGGCTCGCTGTCCGGACCTGCGGTCGAGGCGATCAACCGCGGGGTCGCGCTGTGCGGCGCGCTGCAGAACACCGGCGAGGGCGGCATCTCGGACTATCACCGCAAGGGCGGCGACATCATCTGGCAGATCGGAACGGGCTACTTCGGGTGCCGCGACGAGCGCGGCAACTTCTCGCTCGATCGCGCGCTCGCCAACATCGCGACCGCGAACGTGCGCGCGCTCGAGATCAAGCTCTCGCAGGGCGCGAAGCCCGGCCTCGGCGGCGTCCTCCCGGCCGCGAAGATCACGCCCGAGATCGCGCGCATCCGACATATCCCGCTCGGCCACGACTGCATCTCGCCGTCGAGCCACACCGCGTTCACGGACGTCTCGAGCATGCTCGACTTCATCGAGCGGCTCGCCGACGCGACCGGCCTGCCGGTCGGCATCAAGTCGGCGGTCGGCCAGCTCGGGTTCTGGCGCGATCTGGCCGCGCAGATGGCGCGTACGAAGCGCGGCCCGGACTTCATCACCATCGACGGCGGTGAGGGCGGCACCGGCGCGGCGCCGCTCGTGTTCAGCGATCACGTCGCGATGCCGTTCAAGCTCGGCTTCACCGAGGTCTACAAGGCGTTCGCCGAGGCCGGCGTGCAGGACCAGACCGTGTTCATCGGCTCGGGCAAGCTCGGGTTTCCCGAGTCGGCGCTCCTCGCGCTCGCGCTCGGCTGCGACATGGTCAACGTGGCACGCGAGGCGATGCTCGCGATCGGCTGCATCCAGGCGCAGCGCTGCCACACCGGGCACTGCCCGACCGGCGTCGCGACGCAGAACAAGTGGCTGATGCGCGGCCTCGATCCGACGCTGAAGTCGGCGCGCCTGGCGAACTACATCGTCACGCTCCGCAAGGAGCTGGACACCCTCGCGGCCGCGTGCGGAGCCAGCCACCCGGCGCTGGTCCCGCTCGACCAGATCGACATCGTGGTCAGCAGCATCGAGACCAAGCCGGCGCGCGTGGTCTACGGCTACCAGCCAGGCTGGGGGATGCCGCCCGCTGACGACGTCGACCAGCTGCGTCAGGTCGCCTGATTTCGTGTAAGGTCCGTGCCATGGCTGGCCCCGACGTTCTGGTCTGGCTCGACATGGAGATGACCGGGCTCGATCCCGACCGCGAGCGCATCATCGAGGTCGCGACGATCCTCACCGATGGCCAGCTCAACGAGATCGCCATCGGTCCGGAGCTGGTGATTCACCAGGCGGACGAGCTGCTCGCCGCGATGGACGACTGGAACAAGTCGCACCACGGCGCCTCGGGGCTGACCGAGCGCGTCCGGACCTCGACCGTCACCGACGCCGAGGCCGAGGAGCAGACGATCGCGTTCATCAACGCGCACGTGGCGGTCAAGGAGCGCCCGGTGCTCGCCGGCAACTCGATCCACCAGGATCGGCGGTTCATCCGGCGCTACATGCCGCAGCTCGAGAAGCGCCTCCACTACCGGATGGTCGACGTGTCGACGATCAAGGAGCTCGCGCGGCGCTGGTTCCCGGCGGTGATCGCGAAGCAGAAGTCGAAGAAGGAGACGCACCGCGCGCTCGACGACATTCGCGAGTCGATCGAGGAGCTGCGTTATTACAAGCAGCACCTGTTCACGCAGCCGCCGGAGCGGCCCTCGCAGCCGCCGACGTAGCCGGCTACCGGACTCGCCGGCCGCGGGCAAGCCATTGAAACCACGGGCGGAGCGAAGGGCATGCCCGTTGCTCGGACGTCCGGCATGCGTACGACGGCCCCGTTCGAAGCCACTCCCCGGCGCACCCGGCTCGCGCCGCTCGCCCTGCTCGCCCTGTCCGGCAGCCTCCTCGCCCAGGTCGGCTGTGCCGATCCCGCGGACGGCGATCCGGAGGACGCGGTGTTCGTCGACGACGGCAAGGCGGACGACTTCTTCAGCACCTCCGCGGTCGAGTACATCGTCGAGGGCCGCTCGTCGGTCACGCTCGACGCGTCCCTCGCGGACGCATCGGCCGACGACAAGCTCGCCGCGGCCAAGCAGCTGATCGGCTACAAGCAGGTCGCGATCGCGTGGTTTCTCACGCAGTACCTGGTCAACAAGGAGCCGGACGAGGCCAACGCGTCGTTCGGCGGCTTCTCCGGCATCGCGAAGGCCGGCGAGCTCGAGGACTTCGACGTCACTGCCCGCGCCGACGGCCTCACGTATGACTTCACGTTCCGCCAGCTCGCCGCGGCGGGCAAGAACCTGATGTCGCAGCTGCCGATCCACAGCGTCGACGGCAAGCCGACGTTCGATCTCGAGATCGGCAAGCCGAGCAACAGCGAGCTCACGCAGCTCGAGACGAACAACGAGTGGTACCGCAGCTCGCCGTGGAGCGAGTGGAACCCGGCGAACGTGCCGGCGGACAAGAAGGAGACGATCGCGTTTTCGATCGAGCGCGAGCGCGCGTCGACCGACGGTTACTTCGATCTCGCGCGGCTCACCGCCGATGACACGCTCGACATCGACGTCTACTTCGGATGGGACTACCACTCCGACTACCACCTCAAGCACTCGCGGTCGTTCTTCTCGTGGCTGAAGAGCGAGGGTTTCACCGCGCCGGTCGCGAGCTGGGACGACATGACGAAGGACACCGGCGCGTTCACGCGCACGGTCAAGGCCGACGGCAGGACGATCACGGTCGACGTCCGCTTCTACTTCGGCAAGCCGGGCACCGCGACGGACCCGGACACCGATGCCGGCGGCAAGGTGCTCGAGGATCTCGCCCGCGCGTCGCTCGCGACCCGCGACGTCGTCGTCTACTCCGGCCACTCGGGTCCGTTCTACGGCTTCGCGCTCGCGAACTGGCGCATGACGCTCGAGGGCGACCTCGATGACAGCGAGATCCGCACGATCCCGCTCCCGGCGGACCGCTACCAGGTCGTGCTCGCCGAGGGCTGTGACACGTATCAGATCGGCGAGGCGTTCCGCGAGAACCCGGCGAAGGCGGGCAAGAACGTCGACGTGATCACGACGATGTCGTTCTCGAACGCGTCCACGCCGGCGAGCGTGCAGAACTTCCTGTCGGCGCTGCTCGCGCGCGACACCACGGGCCGGCTCCGGCCGCAGCCGGTGTCGACGCTGCTCACCAAGCTCGACAGCCAGTCGTGGGGCTTCCACCCGATGTACGGGATCCACGGGATCGACGACAACCCGAAGCTGATCCCGTTCGCGAACCGCGAGAACTTCGGCACGACCTGCTCGGCGAACGCGGACTGCGGCGGCCCCGGCAACCTGTGCGTCAGGACCACAGCCGGCAAGAAGTGCACGGCAGCCTGTGCCGAGGACCCGGGTTGCGGCGAGGGCTATGCCTGCCGCAGCGTCGCGAGCAGCTCGACGAGCACCGTGTTTGGCAAGGCCTGCATGAAGCTGTGATCCACGAGGATCACGCAGCGCTCCCGCTGGCAACGGCTCCCGTCTTGCTACGATGAGTCTCGGAGATCCGAGGCCTCGCGATGAAGAACACGCTCGTGATGATCATGGCCGGGGGCAAGGGCTCTCGCCTCGGGCCGTTGACGATCCACCGGTCGAAGCCGGGCGTGCCGTTCGCCGGCCGGTACCGGATCATCGACTTCGTCCTCTCGAACTTCGTCAACTCGGGGTACCGGCGCATCTACGTGCTCACGCAGTACATGTCGTCGAGCCTGATCAAGCACCTGTCACGCAACTGGCGGCTGTCGGGATTCGGCGAGTACATCGAGGTCGTGCCGGCGCAGATGCGCATGGGCGAGTTCTGGTATCGCGGCACCGCCGACGCCGTGTACCAGAACCTGAACCTCGTGCGCGATGCGCGGGCCGAGCACGTCGCGGTGTTCGGCGGCGACCACATCTACAAGATGGCGGTCGATCAGATGGAGGAGCAGCACCGCGAGCGCGCCGCCGATCTCACCGTCGCCGCGTTCCCGGTCCCCGTCGAGGAGGCGAGCGCGTTCGGGATCATCGACGTCGACGATCGCGGCCGCATCATCCGGTTCGTCGAGAAGCCGAAGAACCCGCCGGAGATGCCCGGCCGCCCCGGCTGGTCGCTCGTCTCGATGGGCAACTACATTTTCCGGCGCGAGGCGCTCGAGCGCGCGCTGTCCGAGGTCGGCAACAGCGGACCGCGCACCGACTTCGGCCGCGACATCATCCCGAAGATGATCGCCGACGGCGCACGCGTGTTCGGCTATGACTTCGCCCAGAACCGGATCCCCGGCGAGCCGGAGGGCGTCGGCCCGTACTGGCGCGACGTCGGCACGATCGACTCGTACTTCACGTCGAACATGGAGCTGCGCGCGCGCGTGCCGGCGCTCGATCTCTACAACCGGCAGTGGCGGATCCGCAGCGCGCAGCGCGACTACCCACCCGCGCGCTTCGTGCGCGCCGGCGAGGGGCAGCCGGCCTGCGAGGTCGACGACAGCCTGATCTGCGAGGGCTCGATCATCGCGTCCGCCACCGTCTGCGAGTCCGTGGTCGGCTACGACTGCTTCGTCCACTGCAAGGCGGAGGTGCGCGACTCGATCATCCTGTCCGGCTGCGACATCGGCCGCGAGGCCCGGCTGACCCGCGTGCTGCTCGACAAGAACTGCAAGATCGAGCCGGGCTGCGTGATCGGCGAGGATCCCGAGGACGATCTGCGGCGGTTCCCGTTCGTGACCGAGTCCGGAATCGTCGTCCTGCCCAAGGGCACGCTCGTGCCTGCGAACGGCCCGTGCGTGCTCGCGAACGACGTCGCCGAGCTGATCAACAACGACCCCGAGCTGGGAGACAAGCTCGAGCCGGGCACGTTCGTGGTCTCGATGCAGTCCCGGCACAGCTACGATTCGGCCGGCCCGCGGTTCAAGAAGTACTCCGGGGAGTCCGATCCGGCGGACGCCCCTGCGCGCCCGAACGGCCCGGCGCTGCCTGGCGAGCCCGAGTCCGAGATCGAGATCCAGTCGCGGCGGTAGCGAGATCGGCGTTAGCGCCCCGTGCCGGGTTCGCCGCGGCGCCGGCGTTTACGTAGGATGCCGGCATGCGAGTACTCCACGTGGCGAGCGAGGCGGCGCCATTCGCGCAGTCGGGCGGCCTCGCGGACGTCCTCGGTGGCCTGCCCGGCGCGCTCGCCCGAGCCGGCCTCGACGTCGCCGTGCTGCTGCCGCTGTATCGCGGCGTCGAGCCCAGGATCGCGGCCGCGGGCGGCACGCTGGACGCCGGGACGCCGATCGAGATCGAGCTCGGGACCCACGTGTTTCACGCGGCCCTGCGCTCGGTGCGGCTGGCCGGCGTGACGTACGGATTTCTCGACTGCGCGCCGCTCTACGATCGTCCAGGTAGCCTCTACGGGCCGACCGGCGCGAGCGACTTCGGGGACAACCACCTGCGGTTCGGGGCACTCGGCAAGGCCGCGGCCGCGCACGGCGCGTTGCTGCTCGGCGGCCGTCCCGACGTGATCCACGCGCACGACTGGCAGGGCTCGCCCGCCGCGATCTTCGCGCGCCTCGCCGGCCAGGGCACCGGGATCGTGACGACGATCCACAACCTCGCCTACCGCGGCGTGTTCCCGAAGCAGACGATGGTCGACCTCGGCCTGCCGTGGTCGAAGTTCACGCTCCACGATCTCGAGTTCTACGATCAGGTGTCGTTCCTCAAGGGCGGGCTCGCCGCCGCCGACGTGGTGACCACGGTCAGCCCGAGCTACGCGCAGGAGATCGTGACGCCGCAGTTCGGCGAGGCACTCGACGCGTTCTTGCAGCACGACATCGCGCGCCTGGTCGGCATCGTCAACGGCATCGACACGAACGCGTGGGATCCGGCGACCGATCCGGCGCTGCCCGCGCACTTCTCGGCAGCCGCTCTCGGCGGCAAGGCCACGTGTCGGCGCGCGCTCGCGGACGAGCTTGGCTTCGAGCTCGCGGACGACGAGCCGCTCGTCGCGGTGATCGCGCGGATGACCGGCCAGAAGGGTCTCGATCTCGTCGCCGATGCGATCCCCGATCTCCACCAGCTCGGCGCGAAGCTCGTGGTGCTCGGCTCCGGTGAGCCGTCGCTCGAGGCGAGGTTCTCGTGGCTCGCGGGCACGTTCGCCGATCACGTCGCGGTGCGCATCGGCTTCGATATCGGACGGTCGCGCCGCATCTACGCCGGCAGCGATCTGTTCCTGATGCCATCGCGCTTCGAGCCGTGCGGACTCGGCCAGCTCTACGCGATGCGCTACGGATCGATCCCGGTCGTGCACGCCGTGGGCGGCCTGCGCGACACCGTGATCGATCCGGGCGATGCGGGCCTCGCGCGAGGTCACGGCACCGGCATCCAGGTTCACGAGGCGAGCGCGCGTGGACTACTCACCGGGATCGAGCGCGCGGTGAAGCTGTTCCGCACGCCCGCGGCGCTCGCCGCCACGCGCCGCGCGGCGATGACGCGCGACTCGTCATGGACGGCATCGGCCCGCGAATACGTGGAGCTGTACCGGAGCCTGCAGCGACGTACGTAGTGCAACTTTTTGATGCGGAAATTCGTACTGTAGCGATCGTTACCGAGATCGCATCCGCTGTGACGCCCCTTCTCGACGACGAACGACCCTCGACGTCCGCTCGACGGACAGAAACGGTCCGCTCTGCGGACGCCTCACGTCCGCCCGGCGGACCCTGTTCGTCCGTGCCTCGGACCGTCCCCGTCCGTCCCTCGGACCGGGGCGTCCGCAGGACGGACCTCCTCGTCCGACTTGCGGACCTAACGCACATGCTCAGGGCGGCACACCGTGCGCCCGCGCTACAGTCTGAAGCGCTCGGGGCGGTTTTCGCGGCATGGCCCCGAGGCTGTGATCAGGCCTGTCAACAAGTACGTGCCGGGGTCGGGTTATTCACAACCCAAGTCGTACCTAAGCACCCGATATACAAGGAGCGAAGCGGATCGCCGGCTCGCCTGTGAACAAGCTGTGATCCCGGTGTGCCGGTGGGTTCCGGGAGCGACGCCGCTTCGATAACTTACGCTATATGCGACCACATATGCGGACCTCACCTACATGGTGGCATGGGCAACGCACTCCCGGGCCGGAGTGCATCTCCAGAGCACGTCAATGAGGGTTACTCGGTGCGTCAACTGAACGGCCATCGACCGGGATGACGGCAGGCCGGCGTCCGGCCGGTGAACCCGCATCGGTCGCCGTCTGCGGCAACCCGGCGTCGCTCAGCGCGTGAGGGACCCCGCCATCGCCTGCCGCGGGATCGGCCGCGACCTGCATCAGCCGGCACGCCTCGGCGTCCTTGCGGTCGCAGGCGCGCGTCAGCAGCTCCTGTCCCCGCTTGTGATCGCGCGCGACCCCGACCCCATCCACCAGCATCGCGCCGAGCACGCGGCACGCGATCGGATCGTCCGACACGCACGCGCGTTCGAACCAGACCGCGGCCGCGGCCGTCGAGCGCGGCAGGCCCCGCGCCTCGAGGTACGCGATCCCGATCTGGCGGCAGCCGGTCGGATCGCCGGCCTCGCAGCCCTGCTTGTAGTGCGCGATCGCGCGCTTGTCGTGCGCCGCGGCAGCGCTGCGCGACGCCTTGGCGGCGAGCGTCGCGTCGAGATCGCCGGCGTTCGTGCACGCGAACGGGACCTTGCCGTTGCACGCGGTGTCGAGCAGCTTCGCGGCGCGATCGAGATCGGCGGGCACGCCGCGGCCATCGCGCAGCATCAGCCCGAGGTTGCGGCACGCCATCGCGTAGCCGCCGTCGCACACCTGTTGATAGAGCTCGGCCGCGCGCTGCGGGTTGCGCTCGATGCCGATCCCCTCGGCGAACGCGAGCGCGAGGTGATTGCACGCGGACAGGTTCTTGCCGTTGCACGCCTGCGCGAACAGCGCGGTCGCGCGCTTCGGATCCGGCGACACGCCGACACCCTCCCCGTACATCACGCCGAGGTTGCGACACGCCTCGAGATCCCCGGCGACGCACTGCTTGTCGAGCCGCGCCGCGACCTCCGCCGGATCGGTGGGGCCGTCGCCGGTGCCCGCATCGCGCGGTCTGGCCTTGTGACTCTTGCAGGCGACCAGCACGACGAGCGCGAGAGCGACGAGGCGAGGCATGCGCGCGAGTCGTATCACCGAGTGACGGCCGGGTACACGGTGTTGGCGTAGGCGCGATCGGCGTGCCGGCCGGTGGCGGGCACGAGCGCGAACGCGGCGATGATCATCGCGCCGGCGATCCCCGCGACCGCGAGCCCGCGCCAGCCGACGACGCGCTGGAGCGCCCAGCCGACGAGCACCGCGACGCCGGCGAACAGCGGGACGACGCTCGCGAGGCCGGTGATGCCGAGTGCCCCCACGACGTTCGGTGCGACCGCGCCATCGCCGAGCAACCGGAAGGTCACCTCGTAGAGCGGGTTCGTCAGCGAGTCGGGCCAGTACGGGAACGTCGCCGCGGTGGTGGTGTAGATGACGACGGCGCTGACGATCGTGCCGCAGGTGGCGCCGGCGACGAGCGGCCGCGCACGCACGCGATCGACCGCGAGCACGACGGCCGGCAGCCAGAACGGCAGCATCGCGGTGATGTAGCGCGGCCCAACGCCCCAGCCGCCGCGCCAGAACGAGATCGACGAGATGAACAGGATGTAGATGACGGCGACCGCGGTGCACACGATTGCGGTGCCGCGATCGCGCCGCCATAGCAGCACCGCGCCGGGGATGCCGAGCAACAGCCAGGGCGAGAGCACGAACAGGCCGTTGTCGGGGCGAACCAGCGAGCCCCAGAACGCCTCGCCACGCAGCTTGCTGATGCCGAGGAAGCCCTGCTGGTGGAAGTGGGCGAAGGTCTGCGTCACGTTGTAGCCGGTGCGCAGCGGGCTGCCGAAGCACAGCGCGTGATACGCGAGCAGGATCGCGATCGGGATCGCCGCGCTGCCGGCGCCGATCGCGACCGCCGCCACCAGCTCGCGGCGCGGCCGCCCCCACAGCTTCGCGATCAGATAGATCCCGACCGGAACCCCGGCGAACGCCGCCTGGTAGTCGACGAGCGCGGCCGCCCCGGCGAGAAAGCCCACCGCGGCCATCCAGCGCAGGCTGCGTTGCCCGCTCGCCACCTCGACCGCGAAGATCCAGCTCGACGCGATGCAGACCGCGGAGAGCTGGTGCGAGTAGTAGAGCATCGCGTAGGTCATCGCGAGCGAGCCGAGCGCATACGCGATCACGACGAGCCGGCGCACCGCCGCATCGACCGCGAAGCGCGCGAGAAATCCCCAGAGCAGCCACAAGAACAGCACCGCCGGGATCACGCCGGCGACAATGCGGCACAGCCACATCGTCGTCCCGAGCGACGGCGGCCCCACCGTCCAGCTGACCGCGGCGTAGATCGGCACGACGAGCAGCGACGAGCCGGGCGCCTTGTTCGAGTACAGATGCCCGGCGTAGGGGGAGACGTCGGCGGTGCCGCCCCAGCGTCGCACGCCCGCGTCGATCTCGAACGTGCCGTCGTCGGCGATCGCCTTCACGAGGTAGACGCGCGGCAGCTCGTTCGCGCTCTGGATGCGAGGAAAATACGGAAACGCGTAGAGGTAGATCAGCGCGATCGCGATCAGCCAGCCGTGACGAGTGAGCCACCGCCGGGTCAGCATGCGCATGCGCGGCAGGTCCGGCACGTTCCTGCCGAACGTGATACCACCGGATCGATGTATTTCGAACCACGGGAAGGCCGTGGGTGATCCGCGCCATCGCTCGGCGCGCGAGGCGATCATCGCGGATGTCGGCCGTGCCATCACGATGGCGGCCGGCGGCGCGCTCGCGTTCGTACCGGTCGAATATGCGCTGACGCTGTGGGCGTACTCGGGACCGATCGAATTCGCCAGCAAGCTGCGGCTCGTCGCGCTCGTCGTCACGCTGGCGCTGTGGCTGTGGCTCGTGCTCGCCGCCGCGACGGCCGGCGCGATGATCGCCACCCGGCTGGTCGGCGGCCTGTTCTCCCCCGAGCGCGCGCGCGGCCGAGGCTGGTTCGTCCCCTCCCCGCCGGTCGCCGGCGTACGGCCCGGCGTGCCGGTGCTGTGGGCGACGCTCGCGACCATCGGCGCGGTCGGCACGGTGGTCCAGCGCGGCGCGCTGGGGGCCGATCGCCACTTCCAGGAGCCCGAGCTCACCGCGATGGTCGTCGCGGCGGTCGCGCTCGTCGCGTTCGCCCTCGCCTTCCCGCTGCGCCGGCTGTTCGGGCTCGCCACCGAGGTCGGCGCCGCCGCGCTCGCACCGACCCTGCGCGCGTGCAATCCCCTCGGCCGCTGGCGCGCCGCCGGAGTCGCGTGCGCGGTGCTCGTCGGAGGCGCCCTCGCCGCGATGTGGTTCGCGGTGCCGCAGAGCCGCTCCGTGCTGCCGGTACGGATCACGATCGCCGCGGTGGTCGTGGCGCTCGGCATGGGCGGCGCGGCCGGGCTGCATCACCGGCGCGTGCGCAGGCGGCGCCGGCGCTCGTTCGCGCTCGCAGCGGCCACCGCCGCACTCGCGCTCAACGTGCTCACGCTGTGGCGGCTCGGTGCCGATCTCGAGACCAAGTACGTCGCGATCACGGCGTCGCCGCCGCTCGAGCACCTGATCGAGGTCGTGCGGGTGGCCAACGATCTCGACCGCGACGGCTTCGGCTCGCTGCTCGGCGAGAACGACTGCGCCCCGCTCGACCGCGACATCCACCCGGGTGCGACCGACCTGCCCGACGACGGCATCGATCAGAACTGCGACGACCGCGACTTCACGCTGCGCCCGGCGCCCGCGCCCACCGGCCCGACGGCCCGCGTCCCGGCGCAGTTCGATCGCGACGACTGGAACGTCCTGCTGATCACGATGGACACCGTCCGCTACGACCGCACCACGTTCGGCGGCTACAAGGACGCCCCGAAGCACCGCGACACCACGCCTCGGCTCGCCGAGCTCGCGGCCAAGGCGATCTCGTTCACGTTCTGCAACGCGCCGTCGGCGGGCACGATGGCGTCGATCCCGGCGATCCTGACCTCGAAGTTCTTCCACTCGGGGATCGCGCTCGACGAGAACGTGCCGCGCGGCAACCCGCCGAGGATCAAGCCCGAGAACACGACGCTGCCCGAGCTGCTCAAGCGCGCCGGCTACCGGACGGGCGTCGTCGCGTCCCACTACTACTGGAACGACTGGGGCCTCGATCAGGGTGTGGACGACTACGACAACTCGATCGGCAAGCGCAACGATCCGTACATCGTCGCGGCCGACCGCGTGACCGACCACGCGCTCGCGTGGATCTCGCGCCAGCAGGGGCACAAATGGTTCATGTGGGCGCACTACATCGATCCGCACGGCCGCTACGTCGCGCATCCCGATGTTGCCGACTACGGCACGAGCGAGCCCGATCTCTACGACGCCGAGCTGCGCTGGACGGATCAGCAGGTCGGTCGGCTGTTCGACGAGCTCGTCCGCCTACCGTCGAACGAGAACACGATCGTCATCGTCACGAGCGATCACGGCGACAGCATGGGCGAGCACACGGTGCCCGTCGGCACGCACGGCACCGCGCTGTATCGCGAGCTGTTGCACACGCCGCTCATCATCTACGTGCCGAACAACCCGCCGCGACGCATCGGCGGTGCGGTGACCTCGCTCGACATCGTGCCCACGCTGATGGACATCCTTCACATCGACACCAGCGACCTCACGTTCGAGGGCAGGAGCCTCGTGCCGCAGATCTTCTACGGCCGCGAGGACCACGACCGCATCGTGTTCGCGGAGACGAACGCACCCTCGCCGGAGCGCGCGGCGATCTCCGAGGCCTGGAAGCTGATCTTCTACATGCACTCGAACCTCTACGAGCTCTACGATCTGAAGGCCGACGCCTGGGAGAAGAAGAACCTCGCCCCCAGGCACCCGCCCGCGATGACGCTGATGAAGGCCGCGCTGGACGCGTGGCTCGAGCGCGTCGTCTACGCGCGCGATCCGCGCTTCAATCAGGCAAACGAGCGGATCGCCGACCTCGTGCTGCCAGCTGCGCCGGCGCCCCAGCTCGCGACGTCCGGCCAGACACTGGCCGGCGGCACGCTCCAGATCCTCGGCGCCGGGCTCGCCGCCAAGAGCCCGCGGCCGGCGCCCGGCGCGCGCGTCGAGATCGAGGTCTACTTCAAGGCGGCCGCGCGCGGCGATGTCGAGTACCGCTTCCAGCTCGTTGCATGGCCGGTCGACACCGCGACCTGGCAGCCCACCGATCCGGCGCCGCCCGCGCCGCAGCGCTCGCGGCTGCGGCTGACCGGGGACGGGTTCTTCCCGAGCAACCGCTGGCGCGCCGGCGAGTACATCCGCGACCGGTTCGCCGTCACGCTCCCCACCAGCTGGCAGGGCAACGGCCTCGCGATCGGCCTGGTCGCGATCGATGCCCGCGGCGGCAAGGCGCCTGCGACCGGGGCGGCACCGGCCAACGACCCGAATCTGCTGGTCCTCGGCGTGCTGCCGCTGGGAAGCATGCCGCCACCGGCACCGTAGTAGTATCGACACCATGCGGCCGCTGTACGACCTCGCAAGCGCGTTCGCGGCGCAGATCCATCAGGCCGAGATCGAGAGCAACCGCTGCTACGAGCCGTTGATCGCGCTCGTGACCGACAACAAGGACCCGCAGAAGCTCGGCCGCGTGAAGGTGAAGTTCCCGATCCTGTCGGAGCAGGACACCTCGTACTGGGCGCCGATCGTGATGCTCGGGGCGGGCAAGAACCGCGGCTGGTTCTTCATCCCCGAGGTCAACGACGAGGTGCTGTGCCTGTTCGAGCATGGCGATCTCGATCGCCCGCTCGTGGTCGGGGCGCTGTGGAACGGCAAGGACACGCCGGCCGACAAGAACCCGAGCGGTAACCCGCGGCGGGTGATCAAGTCACGCGCGGGCTCGAAGATCACGTTCGACGACGACAAGAACCAGATCATCATCGAGGACGGCACCGGCAAGGGCCGGATCACGTTCGACGCCGAGGGCAAGAAGATCGTGATCGAGGCGCTCGAGGGCGACGTCACGTTCCAGTGCCCGACCGGTGACATGAAGCTCGTCGCCAAGAGCGCAGAGCTCACCGCGACGAACAACGTCGAGATCCACGCCGGCCAGAAGATCGATTGCGGCACCGGCGCGAGCGCCACGATCAAGGGCAGCGGCGGCGTGACGATGGCCGGCGCGAAGGTGAACCTCAACTGCGGCGTCGCGCAGGCGCCGCAGGCGCCGACGGCAGAGCCCGCGGATGTTCCCGACCCGTACGGGTCGTGAGCACCCCGCTTACTGGATCAGCACGACGCGCTCGTGCTCGAGCGCCTCGGTCGGCGCCTTGAGCGGGTTCTTCGCCGGCCGCTGCTCCGGCACCGGCGCCGTCGGATCGGGGTTGATGCCGCGGCGGATGTACTCGGTGACGGGCTTGTAGTTCAGCGTCCACTTCTGCTCGCGGACCATCTTCTTGCCCTTGAAGAAGCGGCGGTAGCGCTTGATCTTGTAGCCGTTGAAGCCCCACTGATCGATCGTGGTCGCGCCCGCCGGGATCGTGTCGTCGAGGCGCTCCTCGAGCGGGTACGGCGACTCCTCGAGGATCTCGCGCACGAACTCGACCTTCGTCCACGGCCGCTTCTTGCCGAGGATCTCGACGTGCGCCTCGCCGGTCGCGACGCGGTAGAGCACGGCGACCGGGAAGTCGTACGGGTTCTTGAGCACGAGGTCGACGTTCGGCCACACGACCGTCGCGTCGAAGCCGAGCGGCGTGTACGTGCTCGGGCGCGAGTGGTTGATCGTCTTGACGATGTCGAGGCCGGCGAAGAACGACGCGCCGAACAGCGTCGTCGAGATCTGGCAGGTCCCGCCGGCGAGGCCGTCGACCATCTCGCCCGCCGTGATGACGTGCGCGATCTTGTACCCCGTGGACTGCGCGCGCTCGCCGACCATCCCGTTGAACGACCACTCCTGACCGGGCTGGATCACCGCGCCGTTGATCTTCGACGCGGCGAGCTTGAGGTTGAAGTTGCGAGTCTTGTCGGCGACCGAGAACTTCGTCGAGTACTGGCCGAGCACGTGCGAGATGTCGTCGATGCCGAGCGCCGCCTGCGTCACCCGCGCGGGGACGTCGACCGACACGACCTCGAACGACGGCAGGCCCTGACGCGCGGCGGTCTCGATCCGCTGCAGTGACGCCCACACATCGATGCCCTGGCCCGGCGAGTCGCTCTCGATCTTGCGCGCCTCGAGATCGAGGTGCGCGTCGATCGCGGCCTTGTCGTACTGGCCCTTGAGCTTGATCAGCGCGTCGACCGCCTTGTCGCGATCGAGGCGCACCGGGATCGAGCCCTTGGTGGCGAGTGCCGCGAGCTGCGCGTCGGTCTGCACCGCGCCGGCGCGACCGAGCTCGGTCGGATCGATCTCGACGCCGAGATCGGCCCACGTCTTCTTCGCCGTGCTGTCCCCGATCTTGATCGCGACGACGTGCGAGGGAAACGCGTCGAGTGCGGCGCCGCCGCGAGCTGCATTCGTCGCGAGCTTCTGCTCGTGCGCCGGCTGGGTCGCGGCGCGCGCTTCGCCGCGTGTCGAGATCACGTAGTACCCACCGGCGAGCGCCGCGGCGACCGCGAGCATCCCACCGGCGAGACCGAACAGAACGGCATCGCGGTGACCGAGGCTGTGTTCAGGGGACATCTCTCTCCTTTTTATCATGCTCCCGCGGAGATCCTGGAGTTTGCAGATGTGAGGCCAGGGCAACTCCGCGCTCGCACTACGTGTGTGTCTGCAGGCACGCACCGACCGTGGCCACCGTGACACGGGCGCGTTTGACAGGGGGTAATTCTCGGTGCAGCCTCCAGAAGTGACGTCCCTGGTCCAGCGCAACAAGGTCGTAGCGAAGCGCAAGGGCACCATCGCGGCCGCGACGGCGGTCGGGGCCGGTGTGGTCGCGGTCGCCGCGGGACCGGTGGTCGGTGTGATCGCAGCTGCGGGCGCCGCCTACCTCGCCTGGGACTGGTTCTCGTTCCGCCTCAAGAACGGCATGCGCTTCTAGGGCGGTGGCGGAGGACAGCTTCGCGGCGGGATTGGTCGGCATCGTCCTCGACGGGCGATACCGGCTCGACGCGCTGCTCGGTGAAGGAGGGATGGGTGCGGTGTTCCGTGCCCATCACCTCGCGATGGATCGCAAGGTCGCCGTCAAGCTGCTCAAGCCGCACCTGACGAGCGACGACGCCGCGCTGCAGCGGTTCGCGCGCGAGGCTCGCGCGACGATGCGCGTCGACTCCGAGCACGCGGTCAAGGTGCTCGACTTCGGCGTCACGCCGCACCGTGACTACTACATGGTGCTCGAGTACCTCGACGGCCGCACCGTGCAGCGCGAGCTCGATGTCGACGGCCCGTTCGAGCCCACGCGCGTCGTCCACATCGCGACGCAGGCGCTGCACGCGCTCGGTGCCGCGCACGCGAGCGGGCTCGTCCACCGCGACGTCAAGCCCGACAACCTGCTGCTCATGCGTGTCGGCGACGATGCCGACTACGTGAAGGTGCTCGACTTCGGTGTCGCCAAGCTGATGGACGGCGCCGCGCGGTCCGATCGCTCGGCACTCGCGATCACGCAGGCCGGCATGGTGTTCGGCACACCCGAGTTCATGTCGCCGGAGCAGGCGTGTGGCCAGCAGCTCGACGGCCGCAGCGATCTCTACTCGCTCGCCGCGACGATGTTCGCGATGCTGACCGGCCGCGGCCTCTACCGCGCGACCACGCCGATCGAGTGGCTCACGCACCACGCACGGACGCCCGCGCCGCACCTGGCCGAGGGCGCAGCGCCGCTCGCCGCGTACCAGGAGCTGGATATCGTGCTGCAGAGCTGCCTGGCGAAGCACCGCGAAGATCGTCCGCAGACCGCCGAGGAGATGGCGAACATGCTCGCCGCCATCGCGCACACGCTCGGCGCCGGGCGCGCGCCGCTGCCGGCGCTGCGGGGCCCGACGTTCTCGCCGTCGACATACATCGCCGCGCTGGATCCGAACGCGACGATCGATCCGGTCTCGGGGATCCGGCCGCCGGCGTCGCAGATCCAGACCGCGGACGTACCGCGTGCGGCTCCCCTCGCCGAGACCATGCTGCCCAGCGCCGGCATGGTCGCGACGATGCCGCCGACGACGACCGGCGTGATGGCCGAGCTGCGCGGTCGATCGCGCGGGGCCTGGCTCGTCGTCGGTGCGCTGCTCGTCGCCGGTGTGATCACCACGGCGATCGTCGTCGCGAGCCGCACGCGAGAGCCGGCTGGCATGCCGGTCGCCAAGGCCGCCGATCGCGAGGGTACCGGGCCGGCCGTCGATGCGGCCGTCGCCCCCGGCGTCGGTCTCGATGCCGCGCCCCTCGCCGAGGCGCTCGGCGATGCGGGCCCGCGTCCGGACGCCGAACCGAAGGCCGCCGCCCCCAGGCCACCGGACCGCACCCCGGCCCGCGAGGCGATCCGCGCCCGGCGCGCCGAGGTCGCGCGCCTGCTCGCCGAGGCCGAGCAGGCCCGGCGCACGCGCAGCCTGGTGCGCTGGGTGCTCAAGGCCGATGCGGCGCTCCAGCTCGATCCCCGCAGCACGCGAGCCCGCCTGTTGCTCGCCGACGGGCTGATCGCATCAGGAGATCTCGATCGGGGTTGCAACTACTTACGGGAGCTCGGAAAGAATCCGACGGCGCGTGCCCGGGCGGCCCAGGCTGGCTGCCCGACCGATTGACCGGACTCGCAGAGCGCCCGTATCCTAGCCGTCACGCCATGGGGGCTCCGCGTCGATGAGCACGCAACCTGGGACTGCCTCCGGGAGCCAGGCCAAGCTGCAAGCTGGCATCGCGCTCGGCGACTACGTCCTTGGCCAGCCACTCTGGCCTCTACGCATCGCCGATGCCTATCGCGCGAACGGCCCCACCGGCGCTGCGACCCTCTACGTGATCCACGCGAACATCGCGCACGTGGCCGGCGTCCGCGATCAGATCATCGCGGGCACCCGCGCCGCCGCCGCGCTGCCCGAGCACAAGCACTACGTGCGCACGCTCGCGGCCGGGCTCACCGGTGACGTGCTGTGGATCGCGACCGAGGAGGTCGACGGCTCGCTCGTTCGCGACATGCTGATCAAGAAGCGCCAGGCCGGCACGAGCGGCTTCGGTGCGCGCGGCACGGGCAACCTCCTCACCGGCGTCGCGGCCGCGCTCGGCGACGCGACCCACGGCGCGCTGGCGTCGGAGTCGGTGATCGTCAGCCGGACCGGCCGGGTGCGCGTCACCGATCTCGCGCTCGGCGCGGGCACGCTCGCCGCGATGCGCGCCGGCCTGATCCCGATGCAGAGCTGCGTCGCGCCCGAGGTCCAGGAGTCCGGCGTGCCGTCGGCGGCCGGCGATGTCTACGCGGTCGGCGCCCTGCTCTACGAGGCGCTGGTCGGCAGCCCGCTCGAGCGCGGAGGTCCGCGGCCGAGCGAGGTCGTCCAGGGCACCACCGGCCAGATCGACGAGATCGTCGCGCGCGCGTGTCACCGCGATGCCGACAAGCGGTTCTCGCGCACCGATGTGCTCGGCGAGGTGATCGGCGAGGCACTCGGCAAGGGCGGCGCGGTCGATGGGCCGGCGATCGCGGCGCGTGCCGAGCCCAACCCGTCGCAGAGCCTGAACACCGAGCTCGGCGCGTCCGGCTCCGGGCTCGCGGCCAGCGGCAACTCGGTCGTCGATCGCGCGCTCGCCGCGGCCCTCGCCGACACCACCGAGAAGTTCCTGATCTCGAAGGGCCGCCTCGACTACGGCCCGTTCTCGCTCGCCGACGTCGTCGCCCAGATCGAGAAGGGCGAGATCGTCGCCGGCAACATCATCATGGACAAGGACACCGGCGCGCGCGGCGA
>DAIRFU010000284.1:0-8866 GCA_036794935.1 Kofleriaceae bacterium
CGATCGATGGCGAGCGCGTACCTCGGCGGCTCGGGCGGCGGTGCCAGCGTTGGCAAGCCGGCCACCTCGTCGGCGATCGGCTCGATCGACGATCTGCCCGTGTTCGGCGGCGGAGGGTTCTCCGAGCCGGCCGTGATCGTGCCGACCGCGCGCGCGGCGGCGAACAACAAGATGCTCTACATCATGATCGCCGCGGTCGGCCTGCTCGCGGTCGTCGCGATCGTGATGGTCGTGCTGCTGCTCAAGGGCGGCGACAAGCCGCAGCAGGTCGCTGCCGCGGACCCGACGGAGAAGACGGACAATCCGGGCGACCAGGCTGCCAAGCCGGATACCGCGGCCGATGGATCCGCGACGGCCGAGAACGCGGCCGATGGCAGCGCGACGGCCGAGGCGGCGAAGGAGCCCGAGAAGGCCGAGGAGCCCGACAAGAAGGAGCCCGAGAAGGCGGCCGAGCCCGAGAAGAAGGAGCCGGAGCGGCGCACGACGTCGCGGTCGACCTCGCATTCGTCCACGCGGACCGCGTCGCGTACCGAGAAGAAGGACCCGGAGCCGAAGCGGTCGAGCGATAGCGGCGGCAGCTGCGACGAGGTGTCCTGCGTGCTCAACAACTACGAGGGCGCGTGCTGCTCGAAGTTCCGCAAGAAGTCGAGCGGTGGTGGCGGCGGCGGCGGCGGCGGCACCACGGCATCCAAGAGCAATCTGCCCGACAGCCTCGATCGCGCGATGATCTCGAAGGGCATCGCAGCCGTGAAGGCACGCGTGTCGTCCTGCGGTGACCGCTCGCCCGCCAAGGGCAAGGTCAAGGTCAAGGTTCACGTCAGCGGCAGCGGCTCGGTGTCGAGCGTGTCCCTCGAGGAGAAGCCGGATGCCGCGCTCGGCGCGTGCGTCGCGGCGGCGGTCAAGAACGCCAAGTTCGCGAAGACCCAGAACGGTGGCTCGTTCAGCTACCCGTTCATCTTCTAGCCGCTGAAGGCGGCTAACGCGCTTGCCGGCACCACCGGCAAGTCGCGTTGCGCGCAGATCCTGCAGCGCGATCCGCCTCTGGATCCGCGACATTGGACGCGGGGTCTGGTGGCATGGTTCGCGCACTCCGCCCGGGCCATGCGTCATGGCCTCGTAAGCGTTCTGACCAGTCTGCCGCTCTTCCTCGCGGCGTGCGCGGGCGGCGATGAAGGACCGACCCCGTACGACGGCGAGTACGGCATCACCAGCGGCGACATCAACCAGGGTGCGCCGGACAACGACTCGCTGCCCGACGACAACAAGGCGGACGCGCAGTATCCCGTCACGTTCGAGCTGCCCAAGGCCGAGCAGTCGGCGGTCAAGAGCCAGGGCAGCCGCGGCGTGTGCTCGATCTTCGCGGCGACCGCGATCGTCGAGAACCTCTACCTCAAGGCCGGCATGCCGGCGGACGAGGTCGACTTCTCCGAGCAGTACATGCAGTGGTCGGTGAAGAACCAGATCGGCGCGTTCCGCAACACGGAGGGCAGCAACGTCGATAACAACCTGCAGGCGGTCGTCCGCTACGGCGGGATCGAGGAGGCCAGCTGGCCGTACGAGACGTACCCGTGGAGCGCGGCGAACGACCCCGCGTGCACCGGCGGCGAGAACCTGCCGACGAAGTGCTACACGAACGGCGAGCCGCCGCAGAGCGCGCTCGACGCGCCGAAGTTCAAGCTGCCGTCGTCGCGCTGGATCAACACGAACTCGATCAAGGCGCACCTGACGACGAAGAAGACCGGTGTCGGCGTCGGCCTGACGTTCTTCTATCAGGGCTGGAACCACCGCGGCTCGACGCTACCGGTGAGCGCCGAGCTGTGGCGGCAGGGCGTCGTCACGTACCCGAACGCGCAAGACAAGCAGGCCTCGCTCGAGCACCGCGCGGGCCACGCGATCGAGATCATCGGCTGGGACGACAACATGGAAGTCCCGATGCGCGACGGCAACGGCGACCCCGTGCTCGACAGCAATGGCCAGCCGAAGCTGGAGAAGGGCTTCTGGCTGTTCAAGAACTCGTGGGGCACGACGTCCTTCGGCGTCGATCATCCCTACGGTGCCGGCTATGGCTGGCTGTCGATGCAGTACGTGAAGGAGTACGGCCGCGCGGTTGTCGGCGAGGTGCCGTCGCTCGCGCCGGCCGCCGAGACCTGCGACGACACCGGCATGCTCGACGAGGATGGCGATGGCGCGGCGAACTGCAGCGACACGGACTGCGCGATGCACCCGAGCTGCGCGCCGTCGGGCGGCACCGCCCACACGTACTCGGCGACGCCGAGCGCGGCGATCCCCGACAACAGCCCGGCCGGCGCGTCGAGCACGATCGACGTCGTCGACGACGGTGAGATCGTCGACGTCAAGGTGACGACCGACATCACGCACACGTATCGCGGCGACCTCAAGGTCACGCTGACGCATGGCACGACGTCGCAGGTCATCTTCAATCGCACGGGCGGTTCCGCCGACGACCTGAAGCAGACGTTCTCGGTCACCGGCGTCGCGGGCACGCTGTCCGGAGCGTGGACGCTGAAGGTCGAGGACGCAGCCTCGCAGGATCTCGGAACGCTGAACGGCTGGACGCTCGAAGTCACGGCTCGCTGAGCAGGGCCCGGCGGGATAATCGCGCTACAGTTTGAACGTGCTGCTCGCCGAGCTCGTCGAGACCAGCGATCAGGTCGCGCAGACCGCGGGCCGGCTCAAGAAGATCGAGCTGCTCGCGGCGTGTTTGCGCCGCCTCGGTAGCGAGGAACGCGCGATCGGCGCCCGCTACCTCGCGGGGCAGCTGCCGCAGAAGACCGGCATCGGCTACGCGACCGTGCACGAGGTGATGCGCCAGCTCGCGCCCGGCGAGGCGCCGTGGCTGCCGCTGAGCGAGGTCGATCGCCGGTTCACCGCGCTCGCCGAGGTGCGCGGCAGCGGTTCGGCGGGGGCGCGCAGAGATCAGCTCGGCGCGCTGCTCGCGCTCGCGACCGCGCCCGAGCAGAAGTTCCTCGGCGGGCTCGTGGTCGGCGAGATCCGCCAGGGCGCACTCGACGGGGTCGTCGTCGAGGCGATCGCGCGGGCGGCCGAGCTGCCGGCGGATGCGGTGCGCCGCGCGTACATGCTGGCGGGCGATCTCGGTGAGGTCGCGGCGGCAGCGCTCGAAGGTGGCGCGGCGGAGATCGGGCGCTTCGGCTTGTCCCTGTTCCGGCCGATCCTGCCGATGCTCGCGCAGACTGCCGAGGATCCCGCATCGGCGCTCGCCACGTTCGATGGCCCGGTGGCGCTCGAGCACAAGCTCGATGGCTTCCGCGTGCAGATCCACAAGGAGGGCGACGTGGTGCGCGTCTACTCGCGCGCGCTCAACGAGGTGACCGAGTACGTGCCCGAGCTGGTCGCCGCGGCGCTGGCGATGCCGGCACGCTCGCTGATCCTCGACGGTGAGGCGATCGTGCTCGGCGACGGCGGCCGGCCCCTGCCGTTTCAGGACACGATGCGCCGGTTCGGCAAGCGCGGTGTCAACCTCGCCGGTAGCCTGCCGCTGACCCTGTCAATATTCGACGCGCTGCTCGTCGATGATCAGACGCTGCTCGGGGAGGCGGCGCAGCGCCGCTTCGAGGTGGTCGGCGCGATCGCGCCGCGGCATGCGGTGCGCCGGCTGGTCACGGCCGACGTGTACGAGGCGGCGTCGTTCTACGCACAGGCGCTCGCCGGCGGTCACGAGGGCGTCATGGCGAAGGCGCTCGACGCGCCGTACGACGCCGGCAGCCGTGGCGCGTCGTGGCTCAAGATCAAGAAGGTCCATCGCCTCGATCTCGTCGTGCTCGCCGCCGAGTGGGGCAGCGGCCGCCGTCACGGCTGGCTCTCGAACATTCACCTCGGCGCGCGCGATCCAGGGGGTGGCGACTTCATCATGCTCGGCAAGACGTTCAAGGGCATGACCGACGAGATGCTGAGGTGGCAGACCGCCGAGTTGCTCGCCCGCGAGGTCGATCGCGACGGCCACATCGTCCACGTGCGGCCCGACCTCGTGGTCGAGATCGCGTTCAACGACGTCCAGCGCTCGCCGCGCTACCCGGCCGGGCTGGCGCTGCGGCTCGCGCGCGTGGTCCGCTACCGCAACGACAAGTCCGCCGCCGAGGCCGACACGATCGACGCCGTGCGCGCGATCGCGATCCAGGACGGCGTGCTGCCCGCGGCGTAGCGGGTCAGGCGCGCTGCGCCTCGAGCTGGATCGCGCTCGTCAGGCTCAGCTTCTCCGCCGGTGTCATGAACGAGGCGTGGACCGCGTTCTGGGCGCACGTGACCAGCTCCGGTGCGGTCAGGTCGAGCGCGGCCGCGGTCTGGCGGTAGTTCTCGCCGATGTAGCCGCCGAAGTACGCCGGATCGTCGCTGTTGATCGTGACCATCACGCCCTTGCGGAGCAGACGGGCGAAGTTGTGCTGGCGCAGATCCTCGACGACGCGCAGCTTGAGGTTCGACAGCGGACACACGGTGAGCGGGATCTGCTTCTTGACGAGCTCGTCGACGAGCGCCGGGTCCTCGTCGCAGCGCACGCCGTGATCGATGCGCTCGACGTAGAGCGTGTCGAGCGCCTCGCGGATGTACGCGGCCGGGCCCTCCTCGCCGGCGTGCGCGACCGTGCGCAGGCCGTTCTCGCGCGCCAGCTTGAACACGCGCTCGAACTTGCCGGGCGGGTTGCCGCGCTCGCCCGAGTCGAGCCCGACGCCGACGAATTCGCTTCGGTACGGCAGCGCCTGCTCGAGCGTCTCGAGTGCGGCCTCCTCGGAGAGGTGGCGCAGGAAGCACAGGATGAGCTGCGAGCTGATCGCGAAGCGCTTGTGCGCCTCGTGCATCGCGTCGCGGAGGCCACCGATGATGACCTCCATCGGCACGTTGCGCGCGGTGTGAGTCTGCGGATCGAAGAACAGCTCGGCGTGGACGACGCGGTCGGCGTGCGCGCGCGTGAAGTACGCCATCGCCAGATCGTGGAAGTCCTGACGGTCGCGCAGCACGTCGCAGCCGGCGTAGTACAGATCGAGGAACGACTGCAGGTCGTGAAAGTTGTACGCGGCGCGCACGGCATCGACCGAGGCGTACGGCAGCTTCACGCCGTGCTTGGCGGCGAGGCTGAACATCATCTCGGGCTCGAGCGAGCCCTCGATGTGAAGGTGGAGCTCGACTTTCGGCAAACGGCCGATCAGCTGCTCGCGGGCGGGGTCCAGTTGCATCGCCTGAACATACCTATTGCCGGGGGCCGATGGCGCGGCTAGGGTCGCTGGCCGCATGACCGACGACGTCGCGACTCCCGAGACTCCCGCGCCGAAGCTCGATTTCGATCCGGTGCCCGCGCTGGTCCAGACGCTGGGTCTGCCCGCGAAGGGCGTCGCCGCCGTGATCGCGCTGCTCGACGAAGGCAACACGGTCCCGTTCATCGCGCGCTACCGCAAGGAGCGCACGGGAGGCCTCGACGAGGTCCAGATCCGCGCGATCGAGGAGCGCCGCGAGTATCTGATCGATCTCGAGCAGCGCCGCGCCGCGATCCTCGCGTCGGTCGCCGAGCAGGGCAAGCTGACGCCCGAGCTCGAGCAGAAGCTGCGCGCCGCCACCGGCAAGGCCGAGCTCGAGGACCTCTACGCGCCGTACCGCCCGCGCCGCAAGACCCGCGCCTCGGTCGCGCGCGAGCGGGGGCTCGAGCCGCTCGCGCAGAAGATCCTCGGCCAGGCTGCCGAGGGAGCTCCGGCGGCCGACGCCGCCGCGTTTGTCACCGATCAGGTCGCGACCGCGGACGACGCGCTCGCCGGTGCGCGCGACATCGTCGCCGAGACGATCGCCGACACCGCCGAGGTCCGCGCGTTCGTGCGCCACGAGTTCGCCGAGCACGGCAGGCTGGTCTCGACCGTCGTGCCGGGCAAGGGCGACGAGCCGACCAAGTTCGAGCAGTACTATCAGTTCGAGGAGACGGTGAAGACGATCCCGTCGCACCGGTTCCTCGCGATCCGTCGCGGTGAGGCCGAGGGCGTGCTGCGCGCCCACGTCGCCGTCGACACCGCGAAGGTCGAGCAGGGCGTATTGCGGCTCGCCAGCCTCGACGAGACCTCGCCGTGGGCGGAGCAGCTGCGGCTCGCCGTCGCCGACGCGCTCAAGCGGCTGCTCGCGCCGAGCGTCGAGAACGACGTGCGCGCCGAGCTCAAGCAGCGCTCGGACGTCGCCGCGGTCGACATCTTCGCCGGCAACCTGCGGAACCTGATGCTCGCCGCTCCGCTCGGCGGCGCGAGCGTGATCGGCGTCGATCCGGGCCTGCGTACCG
This sequence comes from Kofleriaceae bacterium, assembly GCA_036794935.1. Taxonomy (GTDB): domain Bacteria; phylum Myxococcota_A; class Polyangia; order Haliangiales; family Haliangiaceae; genus JABFXX01. Next base: position 6,287 of record DAIRFU010000284.1, read on the forward strand.
GCTGCAAGTGCGCCGCGATCGACGCGACCGGCAAGTTCCTCGGCACGATCACGATCTACATCACGCAGGGAGATGCCCAGCTCGCGAAGGCGAAGGACGAGCTCATCGCGTTCGTGAAGGAGCATCGGCCGCGCGCGATCGCGGTCGGCAACGGCACCGGCGGCCGCGAGGCCGAGGCGTTCGTCAAGCGCTCGCTCGCCGACGCCGGCATGCGGCCCGGTGCCAGCGAGCCCGATGCGGCGGCTTCCGTCCCGGCGGCCGAGGCGCCCGACGCGCCGTTCATCGTCCAGGTCAACGAGGCCGGCGCGAGCGTCTACTCGGCATCCGACCTCGCGCGCGAGGAGTTCCCCGAGCTCGACCTCACGATCCGCGGTGCGATCTCGATCGCGCGCCGGCTTCAGGATCCGCTCGCCGAGCTGGTCAAGATCGAGCCGAAGTCGATCGGCGTCGGCCAGTACCAGCACGATGTCCACCAGCCGCTGCTCGGCAAGAAGCTCGGCGATGTCGTCGAGAGCTGCGTCAACCACGTCGGCGTCGAGCTCAACACCGCGAGCGCGCAGCTGCTCGGCTACGTCGCCGGCATCGGCAAGTCGCTCGCGAAGAAGATCGTCCTCCACCGCGACTCGCACGGCGCGTTCGCGTCGCGCGGGCAGCTGCAGGAAGTGACCGGGCTCGGGCCCAAGGCATTCGAGCAGGCGGCCGGCTTCTTGCGGATCCAGGGTGCGCAGAACCCGCTCGACGCGTCGGCGGTGCACCCCGAGCGCTATCCGCTCGTCGAGCAGATGGCGAGCGAGCTCGGCGTCCAGCTCCCCGAGCTGATCGGCAACCAGGAGCTCGTCGACAAGATCGATCTCTCCAGGTACATCCAGGGCGATGTCGGCGAGCCGACGCTGCGGGACATCGCCGCCGAGCTCGCGAAGCCCGGCCGCGATCCGCGCGCCGAGTTCGCGCCGCCGAAATTCCGCGACGACGTCACCTCGATGGAGGACCTGCGTCCGGGCATGGTGCTCGAGGGCATCGTCACGAACGTGACCGCGTTCGGCGCCTTCGTCGACATCGGCGTCCACAACGACGGCCTCGTTCACGTCAGCCAGCTCGCCGAGAAGTTCGTCAAGGATCCGAGCGAGGTCGTCAAGGTCGGCCAGAAGCTGACCGTGCGCGTGCTCGAGATCGACAAGGAGCGCAAGCGCATCGGCCTGTCGGCCCGCCCCCCGGCGCCCAAGCGCGAGGGTGGCCGTCCGCGTGGCCAGCAAGCGCAGGGCGGCGACGCTGGGCGCGGCAACCGGCGCAATGGCCGCGGGCCTCGCGGCGAGGGCGGCGGCGGCGGCGGCGGTCCGCGCGGCGGCGGCGGCGGTCCGCGCGGCGGCGGCGGCGGCGGTCCGCGTGATCCGTACACGCGCGGCGGCGGCGGCGGCCCGTACCCGCGCAACGAGGGCGGCCCGCGCGATCAGCAGGCCCGCGGCGACGGCGCTCCGCACGATCAGCTCTCCGCTGGCGCGGGTGGCCCGCAGGGCGAGCGTGGCCCGCGCGAACAGCATGCGCGTGGCGACGGTGGTCCGCGCGGCGAGGGCGCCCCGCGCGATCAGCAACCGCGCGGCGAGGGCGGTCCGCGCGGCGCGGGCGGGCAGGGCGGACGTCCGCAGGGCGGCCGCGGCCCGCGCCGGGATGACCGCGGTCCGCGCGATCAGGGCGGCGGTCCGCGCCGCGATGATCGAGGCCCGCGTGGCGACGGCGGTCCGCGCCGCGACGACCGGGGCCCGCGTCGGGACGATGCACCCTCGGGCTGGGGCGTATCTGGCTTCACGAACAGTCCCTTCGCCAAGCTCAAGAAGTAGGAGGTGGCCAGCCGCTGCCCCCATGCATGACTTGCGCTGGGGTGAGCTACCGCGTCAGGCTAGGGACTTGTCGATGCGGTGGGCAGCCCTGGTCGTGCTGGTGGTCGCGGCGTGCGGCGACAAGAAGCGTGCGCCGGTGCGCGACGACGCGGCGCCCCCGCCGAGCGACGCGGCGATCGCCGAGGCGGCGGATGCGGCCATCGATACGCGCGAGAAGGTGGTGCGTACCGAGCACACGGTCTGGAGGCTCGTCGACAACCGCCACACCGCTCACCGCGCCATCGACGGTGGCGACCTCGTGCTCGACGCGCGCGACGTCGGCTTCGCGCGCTACGTGCGGTACGGCGTGCCGGTGCCGCGCTGGCACATGGGCGCGACGGTCGACGGCGAGCGTGCCGCTCTGGCGGACAAGGTGGCCGCGCTCGAGGTCCCGATCATCCCCGAGCAGCCGGCACCGACGCAGATCACCGCGCGCGTCAACGCGAGCGCTGCGAAGCAGTCGCTGATCGCGACCGTCAACGGCCACAAGGGTCGCAAGCAGCGACGTGCGCAGATCGCGCTCGAGCCCGGCTGGCAGACGATCGCGGTGCCGATCGAGAAGGGCTGGATGAGCCCCGGCGAGAACGTGATCTCGTTCGAGACGAAGGGGCGCAGCAAGCAAAAGCTCGCGTTCTCGTGGATCCGGATCGGGGCGGTCAAGCCGCGCGCCGATGTCGATCCGCTCGCCGCCGCCACGTTCGATGCG
>DAIRFU010000285.1:0-8857 GCA_036794935.1 Kofleriaceae bacterium
CAGGATCTGGACGCCCTGCTTGCCCGCCTCGTGGATCATCGGCAGGTGCTTCTCGAACATGGCCGCCTGGATCTCGGCGACCGACTTGGTCTCGTCGTTGATCGGGTTAGACGCCTGGATCAGGCCTGAAAGAACGTTGCGTGCCATGGCTGTCTCCTAGTTGGTGACGAGGGTCGAGGTTTCCTTCGCGATGTCGCCCTTCCAGGTCTCGACGTCGCGCGCCGTGCGCGAGCGTGCCGCTTCCTTGGCGTCGCGCGCGCTCTTCTGGCGATCGACGAGATCGTGGTGCGTCGTGAAGTACGGCAGGCTCTTGCCGACGAACTCGCGGATGTTGCCGAACTGCTTGTCGGTCATGAACTTCGCGAGCTCTTCCTTGAGCTCGCTGATGATCTCGTAGCCGCGCAGCATCGCGCCGGTGCACACCTGCACCGTCGAGGCGCCGAGCAGGAAGAACTGCGCCGCGTCGAAGCCGGTCTCGATGCCACCGATGCCGCTGATCGCGACGCCGGGGTTCGCGCGCGCGACCTCCATCACCTGGCGCAGCGCGATCGGCCGCACCGCCTGGCCCGAGTAGCCGCCGGGGACGCTGTGGCCCTCGACCGTCGGCATCGGGCGCAGCGTCTTGAGGTCGATGCCGCACACGCTGAGGATCGTGTTGATCATCGCGATGCCATCGGCGCCACCGCGCAGCGCGGCCGCGGCCGGCACCGTCGGGTTGCCCACGTTCGGCGTCATCTTCGCCCACACCGGCAGCTTCGAGACCTGCTTCACCCAGCCGACGACCTCCTCGACGATGTCGGGGTTCTCGCCCATCGCCATGCCCATCTTGCGCTCGGGCAGGCCGTGCGGGCAGGACAGGTTGAGCTCGAAGCCATCGACGCCGGTCTCCTGGACCTCGCGCACGATCTGCTGCCAGCCCTCCTTGCGGTACTCCTCCATGATCGAGGCGATCAGGATCTTGGTCGGGTAGTTCTTCTTGAGCTGGCGCAGATCGTCGAGCCAGTCCGCGTACGGGCGGTCGCTGATCAGCTCGATGTTCTGGAAGCCGATCACTTCCTCGCTCGTGCGGCCGCGCAGCTTCGCGTAGCGAGGCGCGGTGTTGATCACCTTGCTCGCATCCAGCGAGAACGTCTTGCACACCATGCCGCCCCAGCCGAGGTCATAGCTGCGTGCGATCACCTTGCCGTTGGTGCCCGGTGGGCCCGAGCCCAGCACGAACGGGTTCTCGAACTTCATGCCATTGACGGTGATGGATAGATCAACAGTCACGTCGCCTCCTGGGTACGCTTGGGGGAAACGATTTGGCTATCACAGAGATCGAGCGCCGTTCAACCCACAAGTTCCGAGCAGTTCCGATCCTGACGCGCGATTCACATTCGATTTTGTCCTCACGGCGAAATCGATTCACCGTCGACGGCGCGCGTGGTACGGCTAGCGGCCGATGAAGACGATCACGCACTGGATCGACGGCAAGCTGTTCGAACGTGGGGCGGAGCGCGCGGGCGATGTCTTCAACCCCGCGACGGGCGAGGTGCAGGCGAAGGTCGCGTTCGCGTCGCCCGCCGTGGTGGACGAGGCGGTCGAGTCCGCGTGGCGCGCGGCCCGGTCGTGGCGCTCGGTGTCCCTCGCGAAGCGCACCAAGATCCTGTTCGCGTTCCGCCAGCTCGTCGACAAGCACCAGCACGAGCTCGCCAAGCTGCTCACGCTCGAGCACGGCAAGGTCGGCGGCGATGCGCTCGGCGAGGTCAACCGCGGCCTCGAGGTGATCGAGTTCGCGTGCGGCATCGCCGACCTCGCGAAGGGCGAGTACTCGGAGAATGTCTCGACCGAGGTCGACACGTTCTCGATCCGCCAGCCGCTCGGTGTCGTCGCCGGCATCACGCCGTTCAACTTCCCGGCGATGGTGCCGATGTGGATGTACCCGATCGCGATCGCGTGCGGGAACACGTTCGTGCTCAAGCCGAGCGAGCGCGATCCGTCGGGCTCGATGTTCTGCGCGCAGCTGCTCGCCGATGCCGGCCTGCCGCCGGGCGTGTTCAACGTCGTCCACGGCGACAAGGTCGCGGTCGATCGGCTGCTCGAGCACCCGAAGGTCGCCGCGGTGTCGTTCGTCGGCTCGACGCCGATCGCGCAGTACATCTACGAGACCGGCACCCGGCACGGCAAGCGCGTGCAGGCGCTCGGCGGCGCGAAGAACCACATGATCGTGCTGCCCGATGCCGACATGGAGCTCGCGGCCGACGCCGCGGTGTCGGCGGGCTACGGCTCGGCCGGCGAGCGCTGCATGGCGATCTCGGTGCTCGTCGCGGTCGGCAACGCCGCCGACAAGCTCGTGCCGCTGATCCAGGAGCGCATCGGCAAGCTCAAGATCGGCGATGGCCTCGAGCCGGGCTCCGAGATGGGCCCGCTGGTCACCAGGCAGCACCGCGACAAGGTCGCCGGCTATGTCGAGAAGGGGGTCGCCGAGGGCGCCACGCTGCTCGCCGACGGCCGCGCGCTGAAGGTCTCCGGCCGGCCGAACGGGTTCTTCCTCGGCCCGTGCCTGTTCGATCACGTGACGCCGGACATGACGATCTACAAGGACGAGATCTTCGGTCCGGTGCTCGGCATGACGCGCGTCGCGAGCTACGACGAGGCGATCGCGCTCGTCAACGAAAACCCGTACGCGAACGGCGTCGCGATCTTCACGAACGACGGCGGCGCCGCCCGCAAGTTCCAGCACGAGGTCGAGGTCGGCATGGTCGGCATCAACGTGCCGATTCCGGTGCCGATGGCGTTCTACTCGTTCGGCGGCTGGAAGGCGTCGCTGTTCGGCAGCCACCACATCTACGGCCGCGACGGCGTCCTGTTCTACACGCGCACGAAGGCGATCACGTCGCGCTGGCCCGACCCGCGGCACCGCGGCGTCGACCTCGGCTTCCCGCAGAACACGTAGCCGCGCCGCGCCCGGCGCGTGCGCCAAGGCCCAGCCGACCGCGCCGCAGCGGGGCGCGAGCGCCACCGTATTCCCCCTGCCCTCGCGGCGGGTGCTGGAGCTACGCGGCGTCGCCTGTGACGGCCGCGCTCGTTCGTGCGTCGGCGCGCGCGCGTGACCCGCGGCATGCTCGCTGCAACTCGCAGGGAGCATGCGCATGCCCCTGGTCCTCGCCCTGCTGTGGTCGGCGACCGCGCTCGCCGACGAGCCGCCGCCGGCGCCGCAGCCACCATCCGCATCTCCTTCTGGCGGCGCGCTGCGGCCGAGCACCGCGCTGCCGCTGAAGCCGCCGTCGGGTCCCGTGCTGAGCGAGATCGATCAGGACGCGCTGCCACCGGCGTGCCGCGAGCTCGGCACGCTCGCCGGGTCGACGAGCGCGAACCGGGCACTATCCGCGCGCATCGCGCTCGCGAACTGCCTCGTCGATGACAAGGCCAAGGCGCTCGTGCTGTGCGACTGCGAGCAGTCGGTGCTCGAGGTCAACGACATCCTCGAGCCCAGCCTCGCGCTGCTCGACGAGGTGGTCGAAAACGGCAACCCCGCGCTGCAGATCCTCGCGCGTCACGCCGAGGGCCAGCTGCTCGCGAGCTTCTCGACTCGGCTACTCGACGCGGTGCCGCCGCCGGTCAACACCACGACCGACGCGCTCGCGCTCCGCGAGACGCGGCTCGCGATGATGAAGCCGCTCCTCGAGCCGTGGCTGCGGCGCTCGCAGGCCGCGTTCGCCGCGATCGATCAGATCGCGCGCGCCCACCCCGCGCTCGACAAGAACCGGGCGGTGGCCGCCGCGGTGCGCGACAGCCAGGCGCGGCTCGCCCAGGTCGCGCGACGTTAGTCCCGCTTCTTGCGGATCTCGCCCGACGCGGTCGGCGCGCGCTCGCTCGTGATCGGCAGATCTGGCGACGGCGTCCATCGTGGCCGGCCGATCCGCGGTGCGCCGGGATACACGATATCCTCGCCGTGCGGCCCGCTCTCGAACGCGCTCGCCGGCTCCGGGACCGCCTCGACGCGCACGATCGGCTGGGTGTCGACCTCGTCATCGGCGAGCAGCTCGTGCGCGACCGCGTGGACTTCCGCCGCGGTCGGACGCTCGTTCGGATCGACGGCGAGCATGCGCGCGATCAACGTCGCGAGCGCGGTCGGCACGCCGGGCACATCGAACACGCCGCAGTCACCGGGGAACATCTGGGTCGCGGCGCAAAACGCCATCACGCCGAGCGAGTAGACGTCGGCGCGGCCGTCGAACGCCAGCCCGGTCGACAGCTCGGGTGCGCAGAACACGGTGAGCTCCTCGACACACAGGCCCCAGTCCGCGACGACGAGGCCCGGCTGCGCCGGCGTGCGAAACATGATCGAACGGACCGACAGAGCGCCGTGGACGACGCCGCGCGCGTGCGCGTGCGCGAGGACGTCCGCGATGTCGCGAATCAGCGCGGCGGTCTCGGACGGCGGTAGCCTGCGGGTCGCGAGCAGCTCGTAGAGGCTGCCCCCGCCCGGCACCTCGACCGCCATCCACGGCGTGCGGTCGGCGAGCATGCCGATCTCGAGGATGCGCGCGATACCGGGATGCTGGAGCGAATCGACGAGCCGCTGTGCGCGCAGCATCTGGACCGAGCCCTCCCGCCAGCTCGTGCGCGGGACGAGCTCGATCAGGACGCGGCGGCCGGGACTCCCGGCGTGCACGCCGCGATACGTATGACCGACGAAGTGGCCGACGATTCGATACGCCCCGATCCGATCGCCTACCGCGAGTTGCACCGCTCTTCCGTGCACCATTTTCCGCGGCGTATGTGCTCACCAAGCCAGATCCGCTGCAAGCGCGCGCGGCTCTCACGTGCGCTGGCAAGGGCCGACCGGCCGATGCCGTGGGGCCTCGCCCGCTCGGGTGTGTCGGCCACAGCCGGCTAGTGCGGCATGCGAACGCGCATCAGCATGTAGTACAGGCCGCCGGCGAGGCCAAACCCGACGAACCACGAGAAGTCGTAGATGATCCGCATCGGCTCCCAGAACGCGCCGAGCAGCGCGACGCCGGCGCCGATGATCGTCGCCGCCGCGGCGGGCACGTTCCAGCCGTTGGTGTAGCGATAGCGGCCGTCGGTGACGTACAGCGAGCGCAGGTGAAGCTCGGTCTTGCGCAGGATCCAGTAGTCGACGATGAGGACGCCGCCGATCGAGCCGAGCGCGGCCCCGTAGCCACCGAGCCAGCCGTTGATGTAGCGCGCCGGATCCTTCAGCAGCTCCCACGGCATCATCGCGACGCCGACGATGCCGGTGATGAGGCCGCCGCGCTGGAAGTTGATCTTCTTCGGGAACGCGTTCGCGAAGTCGTTCGCGGGTGACACGACGTTCGCGGCGATGTTGACCGCGAGCGTCGCGATCACGATCGTGAACGTCGCGATCCCGACGACGATGCGGCTGTCGAATCGCGCCGCGAGGTCGATCGGATCGGAGATCGGCCCGCCGTAGACCAGCGCGGTCGCGCTCGTGATCATGATGCCCATCGCGGCGAACACCGTCATCGTCGACGGCAGCGCGACGGTCTGGCCGATCGCCTGCTCGCGCTGGCTGCGGCCGAACCGGGTGAAGTCGGGCATGTTGAGCGACAGCGTCGACCAGAACGCGATCGTGCCGGTCAGCGCCGGGATCATCACGCTCCACAGCGTGCGATGCGTGGGCCCGGGATCGAACGAGCTGCGCCCGAGGATCGGACCGAGGCCGCCGGCCTGCTTCAGCATCCACGCGAGCAACAGCGCGGTCATCACCAGCACGAACGGCGCCGCGAACCGCTCGACGCGGCGAAGCAGCTCCATGCCGCGGAAGATGATGACGACGTTGAGCAGCCAGAACAGCGCGAACGCGACCCACTGCGTGTTCGCGAAGCCGGCCAGCGGGTAGCTCGAGGTGCCGAGCAGCGTGTGCCAGCCCGGCCAGACCGAGACCAGGAACACCTGCAGCGCGTGGCCGCCGATCCATGCGTTGATGCCAAACCAGCCGCACGCGATCAGCGCGCGCATGAGCGCGGGGAGGTTCGCGCCGCTCGTGCCATACGCGGCGCGCGCGAACACCGGGAACGGGATGCCGTACTTGGTGCCGGGGTGCGAGTTGAGCAGGATCGGTGCGAGCACGATCAGGTTCCCGGCGAGGATCGTCGCGAGCGCCTGCCACCACGCCATGCCCTCCGCGATCATCCCCGACGCGAGCGTGTACGTCGGGATGCAGTGGGCCATCGAGATCCACAGCGCGGCGTAGTCCCACGTGCTCCACGTCCGCCGCGGCAGCGCGACCGGCGCGAGGTCGTGGTTGTAGAGCGGCGACGCGACCAGCTCCTCGGGCGCGCGCAGCTCGACGCGGCCATCCGCGTGCCTGATCTCCTCACTCTCGCTCATGGGGACCGAACCTAGTAAATTCCATCGCGTGAAGCGAGCGTTCGTCACCGGGGGCTCGGGGTTCGTCGGCAGCCGCTTGATCCCGGCGCTGCGCGCGCGCGGCGTCGACGTCCGAGCACTCGCCCGCAGCGATGCCTCGGCCGCGAAGGTCGAGGCCCTCGGCGCAGCCGCGGTGCGCGGCGACCTCGACGAAAGCAAGGCCCGCCGCGAGCTCGGCTATACCGGCCACAAGTCGATCGACCAGGGACTCGCCGACCTGGCTAGCGCCCGCGCTTGATCTCGTCGAGCGCGAACGCGGCCCACGCGCGCACGTACGCCTCGGGATCGTGCAGTGCTCTCTCGATGCGGGCGCGCGCGAAGCGGGCGAGCGGCGAGCGCGCGAACGCGTGCATCGCGATCAGCCGGATCGCCGGCAAGCGGCTCGCGAGCCACACGTCACCGACGTTGTCGTCGCCGTACGCCGCAGTGCGGATCCGCAGCTTGACGTCCCAGCCGGCGCGCAGCTCGGCGAGCGTCCACGCGATCGTGCGATCGAGGTGACACAGGTTGCACGCGTTCGGTGCGGCCTCGGCGTAGAGCGTCGGGTTCGTCGGCGAGCTGATCCGGTGCGTGCGCACGTAGTGGTCGATGCCCATCACGATGCGCGGCATGTGGCAGTCGAGGCACGTCGTGCCGGCGTGCCCCTTGCCGGCGTGCACCGGCTGCGCCTGGGTCGCGTGGCAGCGCACGCACGCCGCGACCGCGACGGTCTCGTCGACGCTGCCGCGGTGTGGATCGTGGCAGTCGGTGCAGCGTGCGCGGCACGCCGACGCGGCGAGATCGAGCGCCTCGCTCGAGTTGCGCAGCGCGGTACCGTCGGCGAGCCGCGGCGACGGCCCGGAGTGACACTGCGCGCACACGCGGTTGACGACGCGCGGATCCTCGCGTTGCTCGGCGAACGTCGCCGGCAGTGTCGGTGCATCGGCGGTCGGCGCCACGCCGTGCGGCAAGAAGTCGATCGGTGCGCCGTCGGCGTGCGCGCGGCCGCCGAGGTGGCAGCTCTCGCAGCTGATCCCGGTCGTGACCTGCTCGCCGACCGCGAGCGTGTCGGAGCCCGGTGCGCTCGTGAAGAACTGCTCGAGGCCATGGCCGACCGCGCGTCCGCTGCTGCGCGCCACGCGCTGCGCGAACGGATACGTCGAGTGACACCACGGACACCGCTCGGCCCACGGCTCGCGGACCGGCGCGTAGCCGTCGAAGCGATCCTCGTCGAGCCACGGATCGAAGTCGGGCTGCGCCGCCCAGCCGCCGTGGCGGGGCCACCAGCCGAACGGCAGCCGGACCTCCTCACCGTGCTGCTCGCGCGTGGCCGGCGCGCCCGCCGCGACCGCGTGGCCGGCGCCGGCCGCGGGTCGGGTGGCCGCCGCGCCGCCCGCCGCGACCGCGTGCCCCGCGCCGGCCGCCGGCTCGCGCTCCTGCACGCCGACGTACTCCTGCAGGCCGCGGTGGCCGATCGTGCGCGTGATCCGGTAGCGCGTGCGCCGCTCGCCCTTCCGTGTCGTCATCGTGTAGCCGGCGGCGTCGCGATCGAAGTGGACCTCGCCGCCGGCGTAGCGCAGCACCGCGCCGGCGAAGTCGCCGATCACGGCGCCGGGGTCGGCCGGGCGCGCGTTCATCACGCGATGCAAGCTGGTCCGCCACGCCGTGTACTGCGGGTCGTGGCAGTCGCCGCACGCCTCGGGGCCGATGTAATCGGCGCGCGCGATGTTGCTCTCGCCGATCGCGAGCGGGCGCCGCGTGCGGCTGGAAGGCAACCGTTCCTGCGCGCGCGGTGCCGGAGAGGATGACGAGGCCGAGGGCGCGTTACACGCCGCGAGCGCAAGCGCGAGATACGCGACCAACAGCCTCTCGCCCATGTCGCCGGCGACTGTACGCCGATCCCGCAATCGCATGCTTGCCGGTTGACTAAGTCATGCGACTAAGCTAAGTAGGAGGTGTGAAGATCGTCAATATTCACGAGGCGAAGACGCACTTCTCGCGCCTGATCGAAGAGGCGCTGGCGGGCGAGGAGGTCGTCATCGCGCGAGGTAATCAGCCGGTCGTGCGCCTCGTCGTCGTGGAATCCGCACGGCCGCAGCGGACGCTCGGCTGGGCGAAGGGGCAGATCCGGATCGCCGATGACTTCGACGCGCCGCTCGATGACTTCGCGGAGTACCGCTGAGTTGCGCTATCTGCTCGATACCCACGCGTTCCTGTGGATCGCTGGCGATGATCCGCGGCTCGACGCCAACGTACGCGCACTGTTCGCCGATGTCGCCAACGAGCTCTTCCTGAGCGCCGCGAGCGTCTGGGAGATGGCGATCAAGACGAGCCTCGGGAAGCTCACGCTCGGGGCTCCGCTCATGCGACTGGTCCGCGGAGGGACGGACCGCGGCATCCGTCTGCTGGCCGTATCGTGCGAACACGCCTACGAGGTCGAGCATCTCTCCGTCGAGGGATTGGCCGTCTACACCAACAA
>DAIRFU010000286.1:0-2149 GCA_036794935.1 Kofleriaceae bacterium
GTGGACCTCGTCGTCACTGCGCGCCCGGCGGCTCTCGACGAGCTGCTGGAGCTCCGCCTCGACGTCGGCAAGTACATCCGGATCGAGCAGATCGCGCAGCTCGCCGCCGCCGATCAGCTCTCGCAACAGGTTGCGGTCGAGGGTGAGTGCCTGGGCCTTGCGCTCGGCGAGCGGCGCGTCGCCCTCGTAGAGGAACGCGGCGACATAGTCGAACACGAGCGAGCGCGCGAACGGCGACGCCGTCTCGGTGACCGCGGGCTCGATCCGGATCGCACGCGAGCGCACCTGCCGCAACACGTCGACGAGCGCCGGCAGGTCGAACACGTCGCGCAGCACCTCGCGGTACGTCTCGAGCGTGATCGGAAACGCCGGGAACCGCAGCGCGACGCCCATCAGCTGCTGCGCGCGCAGCCGCTGCGCCCACAGCGGCGTGCGCTGGCCGGGGCGCCGGCGCGGTAACAGCAGCGCGCGCGCCGCGTTCTCGCGAAAGTGACTCGCGAACACGCTCGACCGCGCCAGCTCCTCGACGAGCACGCGCTCGACGTCATCTGGATCGGGCAGCAGTTGATCGTCCTCGGGCACGAGGTCACCGTCGGCGAAGCGCAGCGCGATGCCGTCGTCCGTCCACAGCGGATGGACCGGGTAGCCGAGCTGGTCCTCGAGCTGATGCGCGAGCACGAGGGCCCAGGGCGCGTGGACGCGGCTGCCGAACGGTGACAGCAGGCACACGCGCATGTCGCCGAGCTCGTCGCGAAAGCGCTCGATCGTGATCGCGCGATCGGTCGGCACGCTGCCGGCGTGCACGCGCTGATCGGCCAGGTACCGGATCAGGTTGCCGGCCGCGAGCGCGTCGAGCCGGTAGTCGGCCTCGAGCCAGCGCTGTGCCGCGGCCGGATCGTCGGCGAGCCGGCCATCGAGCTCGCGGCAGAACGCGCCGAGCACGCGGCCGAGCTCGACGGGGCGGCCGGGGCCATCGGCGCGCCAGAACGGCATCTTGCCGGGCTCGCCGGGGGCCGGGCTGACGATCACGCGATCGCGCGTGATGTCCTCGATCCGCCACGTCGTCGCGCCGAGGATGAACGTCTCGCCCTTGCGGCTCTCGTTGACCATCTCCTCGTCGAGCTCACCGACGCGCGGGCCCCGCTCGCCGACGTGCACGCCGTACAGACCGCGATCCGGGATCGTGCCGCCCGAGACCACGCTCAGCAGGCGCGCGCCCTTGCGACCGACGAGGATGTCGGCCTGGCGATCCCAGGTCAGCCGCGGGCGCAGCTCCGCGAACTCGTCGGATGGATAGCGACCGGCGAGCATGTCGAGCACGCCGATGAACACGGCATGCGAGAGCTCGCGATAGCTCGTGGCGCGGCGCACGACGCGCTCGAGCTCGGCGACCGGCCACGGATCGGCGGCGACCATCGCGACGATCTGCTGCGCGAGCACGTCGAGTGCGCTGTCGGGCACGCGGATCGCCTCGACGTTGCCCTCGAGCATCTCGTGCGCGACCACCGCGGCCTCGAGCAGGTCGCCGCGGAACTTCGGCAGGATCCGCCCGCGGCTCGTGCCCCCGACGTGGTGGCCGGCGCGGCCGATGCGCTGGAGGCCGCGCGAGACCGCGCCCGGCGACTCGACCTGCAGCACGAGATCGACCGCGCCCATGTCGATGCCGAGCTCGAGCGACGACGTCGCGGTGATCGCGCGCAGCCGGCCGGCCTTGAGCGCCTCCTCGATCTCGAGCCGCTGGTGGCGCGCGACCGAGCCGTGGTGCGCGCGCACGAGCTCGACGCCGGGCTCGGCAGCCCCCCGCGCGACCGCGAGCTCGGTGATCTGCTGCGCCACGCGCTCGGCGAGCCGGCGCGAGTTGACGAAGATGATCGTCGAGCGGTGGGCGAGGACGTCATCGAGCAGCCGCGGATAGATGAGCGGCCACATGCCGCCGCCGTCGTGCTTGCCGCCGGGAGCCGGCAGGGTGCCGGGCGCCTCCATGTCGGCGGCGGGCACCACGATCTCGAGATCGAGCGCCGGGCGCATGCTGGCATCGATGATCTCGACGGGCCGGTCCCCGCCCAGATATCGAGCCACTTCCGTAAGTGGCCGCTGGGTCGCGGACAGGCAGATCAACTGCGGTTCGGCATGACCCGACGACGTGACC
>DAIRFU010000286.1:2163-8852 GCA_036794935.1 Kofleriaceae bacterium
GGGATGGCCAGCCGCCGCCACGAGGTGCGAGAGCCGCTCGAGCGAGAGCGCGAGGTGGATGCCGCGCTTGGTCGGCGCGAGCGCATGGATCTCGTCGACGATCACGGTCTCGACGCCGCGCAGCCGCTCGCGCGAGCGGCCGGCGAGGAGCAGGTAGAGGGACTCCGGCGTCGTGATCAGGATCTGGCCGGGGTCCTTGCGCTGGCGCTCGCGCTCCCGGGCGGGCGTGTCGCCGGTGCGGACATCGACGGTGATCTGGGCGCCGGCGCCGAGGCGCTGGAGGCCGGCAAGGGGCGCGCGCAGGTTGCGCTCGACGTCGTACGCGAGCGCCTTGATCGGCGAGACGTACACGACCCGCGTGCCGTCGCCGGGCTCGCGGCTCGGCCGAGCGCCGCGAGCGAGGCGATCCAGGCACCACAAGAAGGCGGCGAGCGTCTTGCCGCTGCCGGTCGGCGCGAGCATCAGCGTGTGGCTGCCGCTCGCGATGCTGGCCCAGCCGCGCGCCTGGACGGGTGTCGGCGCGGCGAAGCTCTGCGAGAACCACGTACGCGTGGCATCGCCGAACGCTGCGAGCGGATCTGCCGGCACGCCGCTCGTATAGCAAGGACGCGGGCGCTACGACGGCGGCGCGAGCCAGGGCCCGAGCAAAGCTGACATCAGCCTGTCCACAACGGTGGGCAGCGGGACGTGGATCCGGTCCGGCGTGACCGGCGTGCCGATCACCATGCCGCGCGGCCACGGGCGGGCGTCGGGATGCGTGCCCGGCTCGATCACGTCGGCCATCGTGCCCGGCGGCACCGGCAGGATCGACAGCGGCTCGATCACCGCATCCGAGATCGGCACGAACGCCGCGCGTGTCGCGACCGGTCCCGCCACGCAGTCCAGCCACAACGCCAGGGTGAGCAGCAACGCGCCGGTGATCGCCGGACGTGCATCGGTCGCGAGACTCGCCATCTCAGGGCCCAACCAGGCAGGTCCCTGATCTCATTCCCGGCGCCCCATGGCGGAGTTGACATAAGATAGATTATGCGACGCGACTCCCGTATCGAGGGAGGCCTCTCCTCGCACCCACCGGGGGTTCCGCTCACTGGGTCTGGCGCAGCGCGAGCTCGCGGATCTCGTCCTGCGTGAGCCCGCTCGACGCCTCGATCGTGACCGCCGAGGCGCGCCCGGTGCCGACCTCGACCGCGGTGACCTCGAGGATGCCATCCGCATCCATCGTGAAGCTGACCTCGACCTTGGTGCGGCCGCGGTGCGCGCGCGTCAGATCGCTGAGCACGAATCGGCCGAGCCGCCGGTTGTGTGACGCCAGGTCGTGCTCGCCCTGATAGATCTCGATCGCCACGAAGTCCTGGTCATCCTCGGTGGTCGCGAAGACCTTCGTGGCCCGCGTCGGGATGCTGGTGTTGGCGGTGATCACGACGCTCATCCGGTCGCCCGCGACCTTGACGCCCATGTTGTGCGGCGTGACGTCGAGCAGCACGACCTCCTGGAGCTCGCCGCCGATGATGCCCGAGTGCACGGCGGCGCCCATCGCGACGATCTCGTCCGGGTTGACGCCCTTGCTGGCCGGCTTGCCGAAGATGCGCTCTGCCCGCTCCTGCACCTCCGGCATGCGCGACATCCCGCCGACCAGGAGGACCTGGTCGATATCGGCCGGCGTGCAGTGCGCCTCGGCGAGCGAGCGCAGGCACGGCGCCTCGAGCCGCTCGAACAGCGACCGACTCGCCCGCTCGAGCTGGCCGCGCTCGAGCTCGCGCATCAGGTGCAAGGGCCCGTTCGGCCCGGCGGCGATGAACGGCAGGTTGACGTCGGTCGTCATCGCCGACGACAGCTCGATCTTGGCGCGCTCGGCGGCCTCCTTGAGCCGCTGCAGCGCGACCGAGTCGGCGCGCAGATCGATGCCTTGCTGCTGGCGGAAGTCGTCGGCCAGAAGATCGATGATGGTGCGGTCGAAGTCGTCACCGCCGAGCGTCGTGTCGCCGTACGTCGACAGGACCTCGAACACGCCGCTCTCGATCGCGAGGATCGAGATGTCGAACGTGCCGCCGCCGAGATCGAACACGGCGAGCCGCTGGTTTGTCTGATGATGAAGGCCGTACGCGAGCGCGGCCGCGGTCGGCTCGTTGAGGATCTGGCGCACGGTCAGCCCGGCGATCTTGCCGGCGTCCTTGGTCGCCTGGCGCTGGGCGTCATCGAAGTACGCCGGCACGGTGACCACGGCCTCGGTGACTTCCTGACCGAGGTAGTCCTCGGCGACCCGCCTCATCTTGGCGAGCACGTGGGCGGAGATCTCCTGTGGCGAGCGCGGCGTGCCCGCGATGTCGATCCACGCGTCACCGTTGCGGGCCGCGACGACCTTGTACGGCAGCCGGCGCGCGAGCTCGAGCACGTCGGTGTCGGTCGCCTTGCGGCCGATCAGCCGCTTGACGCCGAACACGGTGCGCTGCGGGTTCGTGACCATCTGGCGCTTGCTCGCCGCGCCGACCACGACCTCGCCGTCCGCGTTCCACGACACCATCGACGGCGTGGTCCGCCCGCCCTCCTGGTTGTGGATGACGACCGGCTCGCCGGCCTCGAGCACGGCGACGCACGAGTTCGTGGTGCCGAGGTCGATACCGATGACGCGCCCCATCGCTCGGTGCGACTATACGCTAGAAGCGACTCTTCCGCCCGAGCTCGCGGAGCGCGTGCCTCGCGATCTCCAGATCGCTGTCGAGTTGCAGCGCGCGCTGGAACTCGAGCACGGCATCGTCGATCCGGCCGGTCATCTGGGTCTCACGACCGCGCGCGTAACAGAGCAGCGCGCGGTAGCGCTTCGACTGCGGCACCTTCGAGGCGAGCGCGTGCAGCGCCTGCCGCGCCGCCGTCCAATCCTTTGAGCTCAAACGATCGAGGGCGTCCTTCAGGTCCGCCTCCTCGTCGAATGGACGGTTGCGTGCGAGGGGTTGCGTCGGCTGCACGCCGCTGTAGCGGATCGTCGGCGGATTGAGCGGATCCGACGTCGGCGGGCTGGGCCGGGCCGGCGGCGAGCCCGGACGCGCGATGCCGCGCGGCGACGTCGGCCGCGTCAGCTGCGGCGTTCCGGCGATCGGCGTCGGCCGGCGCCGCGTATCCCCGGGTGGCGTGCCGAGGCGCGGAGTCGGCCGCGTGATCTGCTGACTCGCGTTTGCCGACGGCATGGACCGGCTGCCCACCGGCGTGATCGGCCGCGGCGTGCCGCTCGACGGGGACAGGCTGGGTGTGGACGGGCGTGATCCCGGCCGATCGGTGCCCCGGGCGAGCACCGGCTGGGACCCGGTGCGCGGCAAGAGCCCGGTCCCGCGCACGGTCCCGCTACGGGTCTCGGTGACGGGAAGTGCTCCCGTGGTGGGGCCACCCGGGACGCGGCCCGACGAGCCGAGCTGCTTGACCAGCTGGTCGTGCGCCGACTTGATCCCGAGGAACACCTCGTTTGCGAGCTTGTGGACGTCCGCCGACATCCGGCCAAACCGCGCCGGGTGAAACTGCTTGGTCAGCGACAGGAATGCACCCCGGACCTGCTCGGGGCGGGACGACTCCGGGATCCCGAGTGCGACGTACGGCCCGTGCGAGATGCGCATCTGCATCTCGGTGAGCACGGCGCGCGCGCGCAGTTCTTCCTCCGGGGCCACGGCGATCGATCGTATCCTGAAGCTCGGAGCGAGGAAAGCGCGTCACCTACCCGGACCAGCGCAGAACACGTAGTCAGTTCGGCGGGTAACCGGTCCGGGGCCGACTCGCCGAACGCCGGCCCGGCCTCCGCCCCCGCCCCCCGAGCGCCGCGCCGCGCGGGAGCGCTTCATTTCGCCGCGCTGGAGGGCCGCCGCCGGCGTGGGCCGCATCACGCCGGGTGCTACGTAACGTGGCTGGTGCGCGCGCTGTGGCAATCGCGCACGCCGACATCGCACCACATGCCGCCACCGCGAGATCTCGCCGACCGCGGTACTCGGGATCGATGATAACAACGCCGCCATGGTGAAGGTGGCGGTGGCAGCGGGGCGGCATCACGTCCAGTTCTCCGAGGATGCCGCGGTGCTCGCCGCCCACGCGGCCGCGCACCTCCACGAGGCACTGTGTCGCGGTGGAGGTGCGCTCGCGATCGCGCGCATCGCGACGCTCGCGCTGATCGAGCACGAGCTCCGCACGCTCGGCGATGACAGCACGGCGCTGCGCGCGGCCGGGCGCCTCGTGCTGCTCGACGCGGAGGCCGAGCTCGATGCGGTCGCCGTCGACGGGGTGCCCGAGCGTGGAGCGTTCGCGACACGGCTCGGTCCCGTCGTCCAGACGCTCGCCGCCATCGCCGGACCCGCCGGCGTTCATGCCCACGGAGAGCTCGGCGACGTCCTGTGGAGCCGAGGGTCACGCCGCGCCGCGCTCGCGATCGAGGCGCTGTGGAATGACCTGCTCGCCGAACGTCGCGTGTCGCTCGTGTGCGGCTACCAGCTGGGCTCGTTCGATCGCGACCTCGCAGGCTTCGAGCGGGTCTGCGCACAGCACGACAGCGTCGCGCCGTTGCGGCCAGAGTCGGGCGCCGCGAACCCGTCATCGCGCGCGCTCGCCGAGGCCGAGGAGCGCGCCCGCGCGCTCGAGACCGAGGTGTCGCGCCGGATCCGGCTCGAGCGCCGTATGCTCGCGCTGTTCGAGCTGACCGCGCAGCTCGCGGCGGCGACCGACCTCGATCAGCTCGCCCGCCTGGCCGTCGATAACGGCATGCGCGCGGTCGGCGCGAGCAGCGGCGCACTCTGGCTCGTCGCGGACGATGGTGCTCACCTCAGGCTCGTCGCCGACGCCCCCGGCGAGGTCACCGACCGGTCGGTGGCGGTGGCCGGCGACAGCCCGCTCGCGCACGTCACGCGCACCGGCCGGGCGCTGTTCCTCGGCTCGGTCGATGATCTCGGCCGCGAGTTGCCGGCGGCCCGTGCGCACCTCGCGGACCTGGGCGCCGCCGATCAGCGCGCGTTCGCGGTGCTGCCGCTCGCGGGTGAACAGCCGCTCGGGGTCCTCGTGCTCGGCTACGCCGCCGAGCGCGAGCTCACCCGTCCCGACCGCGCGTTCAAGGCGATCCTCGCACGCCAGTGCGCGCTGGCGATCGCGCGCGTCCGCCAGCACGCCGCCGAGCGCGCGCTCCGCGAGCAGGCCGAGCACGCGGCCGCCGCGGAGAAGGAGGCGCGCGCCGAGACCGAGCTGCTGTTCGACCTGATCGCGGCCGCGAACCAGCTCGACGACGTCGATGCGTTTCACGACCGCGCGCTCCACACCGTGTGCCGCGGCGCGCGCGCGGACCGCGCGGCCATCCTCCTGTTCGACGCGGCCGGCGTGATGCGGTTCGTGGCGTCGCACGGGCTGTCCGAGGGCTACCGCCGCGCGGTCGATGGTCACTCGCCGTGGCAGCGCGATGCCGTGTCGCCGCGGCCGATCGCGATCGACGACACCGAGCTCGATCCGGCGTGGACCGCGTTTCGCGGCGTGTTCCGCGCCGAAGGGATCCGCGCGCTCGCGTTCGTGCCGCTCGTCCACGGCCGCCGGCTGATCGGCAAGTTCATGCTCTATCGCGCCGAGCCGCGCGCGTTCACGGCCGGCGACTTGCAGTTCGCCGAGACCGTCGCGGTCCACGTCGCGCACACCGTCGAGCGCAGGCGCGGCGAGCTCGAGCTGGAGCGAGCGTACCGCGAGGAGCGCGAGGCGCGGCTACTCGCGCAGGAGGCGACGCGTGCGCGCGAGGAGATCCTGTCGGTCGTCTCGCACGACCTCAAGAACCCGCTCGGGACCATCCTGATGGCCGCGACGGCGCTGCGCACGACCGCCGCGGATGACCGCACCCATCGGGCGCGCACGATGGCCGAGCGCATCGAGCATCAGGCCCGGCGCATGGCGCGACGGATCGACGATCTCGTCGACTTCACGAGGCTCCAGGCCGGCCACGTCGTGCTCGAGCGCAGGCTGCACCCACCGGACGCGATCCTCGGCGCGACGAGCGACCTCTTGCGGGGCGTCGTCGAGGAGCGCGGGCTGCAGTTCGACGCCCGCGCGCGGCCGGACCTGCCGTCGATCGAGTGCGACTCCGCGCGCGCGGTCCAGGTGATGTCGAACCTGATCGCGAATGCGCTCAAGGTGACGCCGCCCGGCGGCGCGATCAGCATCGGCGCCGAGCCACGTGGCGACGAGGTCGTGTTCTTCGTGCGCGACAGCGGTCCGGGCATCGAGGCCGACGAGCTGCCGCGGCTGTTCGAGCGCTACTGGCGCAGCAAGCAGCACCAGTACAAGGGCGCCGGTCTGGGCCTCTCGATCGCGCGTGGCCTCGTCGTCGCGCACGGTGGCCGGATCTGGGCGGAGAGCCGGCCCGGATCCGGAACCACGTTCTACTTCTCGCTCGTGGCGGCCGCCGACAATTGAGCCCGCTGCGCGCCGAAGGTGGTTGACGCCGCCCCCTGCTCCGCTCCAATATCCCGGACAGATGTCCGCCATAGCGCCGCTGCCCGATCCGGCCCTGCCCGCTCCTCGCCGCGTGGACGTACGCCGCGACGCGATGGCCGTCGAGGGGCACGCGCTCGAGGACGTCACGCTCGGCGGCTACGTGCTCGGCTGCGAGCTTGGCACCGCGCCGGCCGTCGTGATCATCGGCGGCATCACGGCGTCACCGTTTCCGTTCGGCGATGCGGCGAGCGGCG
>DAIRFU010000887.1:0-2439 GCA_036794935.1 Kofleriaceae bacterium
TCGGCACGTTCCAGCCGAAGGACGAGAAGAACCAGGACTCGACCGAGCTCACCGGTGACATCAACTACCGCAAGATCGCGACGTTCGGATCGGACTCGGATCCGCGCGCGTTCAACTTCGACGGCGAGTTCAACATCGCGAACCGCGGCATCCTCGAGTTCGTCGAGATCTTGAAGCTCGACGTCGCGTTCCTCTACGACCTGCTCGGCGCCACCCAGGAGCGCAAGATCAAGCCGAAGAAGTTCGCGCAGACCGACATCGACGAGGTCATCATCGGCCACACCAACGAGGCCGAGTACAAGAAGCTCCTCAACAACGAGTTCATGGAGGCGCTCCGCGACCGCACGGTCAAGGTCGACATCCCCTACATCACGAAGGTGAGCGAGGAGGTGAAGATCTACCAGAAGGACTTCACGACCTCGAAGGTCGGCAAGCACATCGCGCCGCACACGCTGTATGTCGCCGCGCTGTGGGCCGTGCTGACCCGCCTCGAGGATCCGAAGAAGCACTCGCTGTCGCTGCTCCAGAAGGCGAAGCTCTACGACGGCAAGACGCTGCCGGGCTTCACGCAGGACAACATCAAGGAGCTGCGCAAGGAGGCGAACCGCGAGGGCCTCGACGGTATCTCGCCGCGCTACATCCAGGACAAGATCGCGAACGCGCTCGTGTCCGACAAGGCCGACGGCGCGATCAACCCGTTCATGGTGCTCAACGAGCTCGAGAGCGGCCTGCGCAGCCACTCGCTGATCAACAGCGACGAGCAGCGCAAGCGCTACGCCGAGATGCTGAGCGTCGTGAAGCAGGAGTACGAGGACATCGTCAAGAACGAGGTCCAGCGCGCGATCAGTGCCGACGAGGACATGATCTCGAAGCTGTGCGCCAACTACATCGACAACATCAAGGCGTACACCCAGAAGGAGAAGGTCAAGAACCCGTACACCGGCCAGGACGAGGAGCCGGACGAGCGGCTGATGCGCTCGATCGAGGAGAAGATCGACATCCCGGAGAGCCGCAAGGACGACTTCCGCCGCGAGATCATGAACTACATCGGCGCGCTCGCGATCGAGGGCCGGCAGTTCGACTACAAGACCAACGAGCGGCTGCACAAGGCGCTCGAGGCGAAGCTGTTCGAGGACCAGAAGGACTCGATCAAGCTGACGTCGCTGGTGTCGAACGTCGTCGACCGCGACACGCAGGCGAAGATCGATGTGGTCAAGCAGCGCCTGATCAAGAACTTCGGCTACGACGAGGTCAGCGCGACCGACATCCTCAACTTCGTCGCATCGATCTTTGCCCGCGGAGACGTCAAATCGTAATGGATCCGGATCCGCGCGGCACCGGGTCGGTCACGGTCGAGCTCAACGCGACCCTCGCGCAGCTCCTGGCGAAGCTCTGCGTGGAGCTCGACACCGAGGACTACACCGGCGTGCTGTCGCGGGCGCTCGGCCTGCTCGAGATGGTGCAGCGCACGAAGCGGCAAGGCGGCCGCCTCGTGTTCGTGAACGAGCACGGACAATCCGCCGACGTGGTGTTCTAGTGTCGCAGAAGATCGATCTCGACCACGGCCGATTCCGCCAGATCATCCGCGGCAAGATCAAACAGAACCTGCGCAAGTACATCTCGCAGGGCGAGATGATCGCGAAGAAGGGCAAGGACACGGTCGCGATCCCGATCCCGAGCGTGGACATCCCGCACTTCAAGCACGGCGACAAGCAGCAGGGCGGCGTCGGCCAGGGCGATGGGGACGTCGGCGATGCGCTGGGGCAGGGCGAGGACCAGCCGGGGCAGGGCCAGCAGGCGGGCGATCGGCCCGGCGATCACCTGCTCGACATCGAGGTCTCGCTCCAGGAGCTCGCCGAGATCATGGCGGAGGAGCTCGAGCTACCGCGCATCCAGCCCAAGGGCACCGAGAAGATCGTCGCGTGGAAGGACAAGTACTCGGGGATCCGGACGACCGGCCCCGAGTCGCTGCGCCACTTCCGGCGCACGTTCCGCCAGGCGATGCGCCGCCAGATCGCGATGGGCACGTACGACGCGAAGAACCCGGTCGTCATCCCGATCAAGGACGACAAGCGGTTCCGCAGCTGGCGCAAGGAGCCGCTGCCCCAGAGCAACGCCGTCATCATCTACATGATGGACGTGTCGGGCTCGATGGGCGACGAGCAGAAGGAGATCGTCCGCATCGAGAGCTTCTGGATCGATACGTGGCTGCAGTCGCAGTATCACGGCATCGAGAGTCGCTTCATCATCCACGACGCGATGGCCAAGGAGGTCGATCGCGACACGTTCTTCAAGACGCGCGAGAGCGGCGGCACGATGATCAGCTCGGCGTACAAGCTGTGCGCGAAGATGATCTCCGACGAGTACTCCGCCGACATTTGGAACATCTATCCGTTCCACTTCTCCGACGGTGATAACTGGTCGGTCGACGACACGCAC
>DAIRFU010000287.1:0-8845 GCA_036794935.1 Kofleriaceae bacterium
GGCGCGCTGCTCGCCGCGTGCCAGGTGACGACCGCGGTGCCGTGGCTCGACGGCAAGCTCTACGGCTCGACCCAGGTGGTCGACGAGGGCCGCCACGTCGAGGTGTTCCACCGCTACCTCACCGGCAAGCTCGAGAAGCTCTACGAGATCAACGACAACCTGTACGTGATCGTCGACGCGCTGATGACGGACTCGCGCTGGGACGTGAAGTTCCTCGGCATGCAGATCATGATCGAGGGCCTCGCGCTCGGCGCGTTCGGCACGCTGCGCAAGATGACGCGCGAGCCGCTGCTCAGGGACATCCTCAAGCTGGTGATCACCGACGAGGCGCGCCACGTCCACTACGGCGTGCTGTCGATCCAGGAGTTCGTCGAGAAGGGCATCACCGATCGCGAGCGGCGCGAGCGCGAGGACTGGGCGTTCGAGGTCGCGCTGCTGCTCCGCAACCGCTTCCTCGCCCACGAGTTCTACGACGAGTTCTACGCGCATGCGATGACGCGCAAGCAGTGGGACGAGCTGCTGCTGCGCTCCGAGATGATGGCGATGTTCCGCAAGACGATGTTCAAGCGGATCATCCCGAATCTGAAGCGCATCGGTCTGCTCAGCGACCGCGTACGCCCGTACTACCAGCAGCATGGCCTGCTCGAGTTCGAGCACGGCCGGGCGGCGCCCGAGCTCAGCGCGCAGGACCTGCTGGACGACGCGGCGTGAGCACGGCGGCGATCGCGGCGATGCTGCGGTCGACGTCGTCCTCGTCGGTCGACCAGTTCGACACCGAGATCCGCATCGCGGCACGGCCGCGCCACGTGGTGGCGCTCGGATAGCACGTGCCGTCGGCGATCACGCGCGCGATCACGTCGCGCGTGTACGCGTCATCGTCGCCGCCGGCCGGATCGCGAAACCGCACGACGAGCTGGTTGAGCACGGGCTCGTTCATCACGATCGCGCCGTCGAGCGCGGCGAGGCCCGCGGCGAACCGCTCGGCGTGCGCGCAGCAGCGCTCGACGAGATCGGCCACGCCACGGCGGCCGAGCTCGCGCAGTGCCGCCCACAGCGCGAAGCCCCGCGCGCGGCGCGACAGCTCCGGCGCCAGATCGAACGCGTTCGGCACGCCGACGTCGCCGGGCAGGTACGTCGCGCCACCGTGGAACGTGCGCCGGTGCGCCTCGGCGTCGCGGACGAGTGCGATGCCGCTGTCGTACGGCGTGTTGAGCCACTTGTGCGCGTCGGTCGACCACGAGTCGGCGAGCTCGGCGCCATCGACGAGGTGCCGCCGCGCGGGCGCCACGCGCGCCCACAGCCCGAACGCGCCGTCGAGGTGCAGCCAGACCGGCCGGTGTGCGCGAGCCGCCGCGACCCGCTCGCCGATCGCGCGCAGCGGATCGCACGCACCGCCGTTGACGTTGCCGGCCTGCACGCACACGACGAGCGGCCCCTGCCCTGCGAGCTCGAGCCGGTCGGCGCGCATGCGGCCCTCGTCGTCGGTCTCGACGGCGCGCAGCTGGTTCGTGCCGATGCCGAGCATGCGCAGCGCCCGGTCGATCGTGCCGTGCCGCTCGGCGCCGACCACGACCTCGATCCGCGGTGCACCGGTCAGGCCGTCCGCCTCGACATCCCAGCCGGCGGCGCGCAGGACCTCGGCGCGCGCGACCGCGAGGCCGACGAAGCTCGCCATCTGCGCACCGGTGACGAGGACGGCGGAACGTGCGGGTAGCTCGAGCAGCTCGACGATCCAGCGCAGCGCGACGTGCTCGACGGTCGCCGCGGCCGGCGTGCCCTCGCCGCTGCCCGCGTTCTGATCCCAGACCGACGTCAGCCAGTCCGCGGCGACCGCCGACGGCAGCCCGCCGCCGATCACCCAGCCAAAGAAGCGGCCGCTCGGCATCGCCGTGATCCCCGGATCCATCGTGCGCGCGAGCTCGCCGATGACCGCGCCCGGCTCGGCCGGGTCGGCGGGCAGCCGCCGATCCAGCGCGGCGAGCATCGCGGCGGCATCACTGCGCGGCGAGACCGGCCGGTCCGGTAGCTCCTCGAGAAATTGCGTGGCGAGCGCGCACGTCTGCTCGAGCAGCGGCTTCCAGTCGGTACGTCTCATGCCTGGACAGTGCCAAATCACGGCCACACGGAGCAGCACAGATCCCGCGATTTGCACCCCGAACGGATCGTTCGCGCTAGCCTTGCCTACCCCGATGGACGCACTCACCGATCCGCAGATCTGGCTCAGCCTCTTGACGTTGACGGTGCTCGAGATCGTGCTCGGCATCGACAACCTCGTGTTCATCGCGGTGCTGGTCCAGAAGCTGCCGGCCGACCGCCAGGCGACGGCGCGCCGGCTCGGGATCGGCTTCGCGCTCGTGTCGCGGCTCGCGCTCCTGCTCGCGCTCAGCTGGGTGATCGGCCTGACCGCCCCGGTGCTCGATGTCTTCGGGCATCCGCTGTCGTGGCGCGACATCATCCTGGTCGTCGGCGGCCTGTTCCTGCTCTACAAGGCGACCAGCGAGATCCACCACAGCCTCGAAGGCGAGCCCGGCGATCGGTCGGCGCGCGTGCATGCCAGCGTCGGTGCCGTCGTCGGCCAGATCGCGATCCTCGACGTCGTGTTCTCGCTCGATTCGGTCATCACGGCCGTCGGCATGGCGAATCAGCTCTGGGTGATGGCGACCGCCGTCGTGATCGCGGTCGCGATCATGCTGCTCGCCGCCGGTAGCGTGAGCGCCTTCGTCGATCGGCACCCGACGGTGAAGATGCTCGCGCTGTCGTTCCTGCTCCTGATCGGCACGACGCTGATCGCGGACGGCTTCGGTGTCCACGTGCCGAAGGGCTACATCTACGCCGCGATGGGCTTCTCGGTGTTCGTCGAGATGCTGAACCTCGTTGCCCGGCGCAAGAAGGTCGAGCCGGTGCAGCTGCGGCCGCCGTACGCCGAGCCTGGAACCTGACGCGCGCCGTGTAGCCTGAGGTGCGTTCTCGCGATCGGCCGCTGGTCCACCCGATGCACGACGGCCGCGCATGCTCAGGGGACACACCGCCAAGCCGGCGGCATCACGTCGTTCGTCACGCGCACTGCAATCGCTCGTGTGCACTGTCGCGGTCACGCTGGGGGCATGGGGCTGTAGCGAGCCCGGGCCCGCGGACGAGGTCAGCGAGGGTGTGCCGGCGGACGAGACGCCGGAGCGCTGGCTCTCGGGCGTGAACGTCGACGAGGATCTGTCGGGCGATCTGCGGCCGGAGGCGATCGAGCTGATCCGCGCGCACGAGGCCGGCGAGCCGGAGCCGCACGAGCCCGTGCTCTACGCGTGGCATCCACCGGCGACGATTCGCGTCTGGCGGCGCGGCCTCGATGGCTCGACCGCCTCGTGCTCGGGCCGCGTCGACGTGATCCCGTTCGAGAAGTACGTCAAGGGCGTGCTGCCGCACGAATGGATCCGCAGCTGGCACGCCGAGTCGCTCCGCGCCGGCGCGATCGCGATCCGCACCTATGCGGCGAACTGGGTCGCGCACGGTGGCAAGTACTCGTGCGCGGATCTCGACGACACGACCGCATCGCAGGTCTACAAGGACGACTTCTACACCGCCACGAACAACGCCGTCGACTCGACCGCGAACACGTACGTGATGAAGAACGGCGCGCCGGTGTTCGCGGAATACTCGGCGGAGAACGGCAACCCGACGGCGACCGGTATCTCCGATCCACCGTGCGCGGGCCACGCACGCTACGGCCACGGCCGCGGCACCTGCCAGTGGGGCAGCCAGCGCTGGGCGAGCCAGAGCGGCAAGAACCACACGTGGATCGTCCAGCACTACTACCCGGGCGCGACGGTGGTCACGGTCGGTGGTGGCGGCGGCGGCGGCGGCGAGACGATCGTCGTCGAGAGCAACAACGCGAACAACGACACCGCGAAGGCGAAGGTCGCGTTCACCGGCACCTGGGTCGCGTCGACCGCGACACCCGGCTACCACGGCAGCGACTATCGCTGGGCCGCCACCGAGCAGACCTCGGCGCCGGCGACGTTCTCGTTCTACCTGCCGGCGGCGGCGACGCGGACGATCGACGCGTGGTGGGTGGCCGGCACGAACCGCTCGGCAGCGGCGACGTTCATCGCGTACGCCGCGAGCGGCAACGAGGTCGGCCGCGTGACGAGGAACCAGCAGGCCAGCGGCGGCCAGTGGAACACGCTCGGCACGTACGCGTTCTCGGCGGGCTGGAACCGGATCGTGCTGTCGCGCTGGCAGGCGCCCGGCGCGGTCGTGATCGCCGACGCGATCCGCGTGCGCTGACGTCAGCGGGGCAGGAGCGCGCGCACCGCGGCGTCCGGATCGGCGACCTCGACGAACAGCCGAGCGTAGGGCTGACCGCTCAGCTCGATCTCGATCGCGCGGTCGGCGTGGCTGACATCCCAGAAGTGGCGCTCGCCGCGCTTCCAGTACGTGCCGGCGACGATCACGCCCGGCAGATGGGTGCCCGGTGCGCGCCAGCCCTTCCAGATCCCGCGCAGCGCGTCGCCTTCGAGCCTGCGCACGCCGACCACCGCCGAGCGCGGCACCTCGAGCTTGCGCTTGAAGGCCCACAGCTGGTGAAGACCTCGAACATCGACCGTCACGTGGTTGTCATCGACCTGGATCTCGACCATGCGCGGACCGTAGCTCGGTTTTACCTGCGCAGCCACCGCGTCACCGCGCGCGGCGCAGGAAGTAGAGGCCGCTGATCGTGAGGAACACGACGCATACGCCGCTCGTCGTGTACGAGAAGTAGCGGAAGAACTGCAGCTTCGAGATGTCGGCCTGGCCGACCACCTTGTAGAGGACGATCGCGACCGAGCCGCCGTACGCGACCGCGTCGCTGACATAGATCAGGAACACCGCAGTCGCGACGATGCCGAGCGCCGCGATCATGCGATCGAACAGCACGCAGCCGTACGGCACGTAGCCGAGGTAGAGCCCGAGCCCGACCAGGATCATCCACGCCTGCGGCCCGATCGCGCCGCTGTCGAAGAGCAGCGTCGAGACCCCGACGAGCACCGCGCCGCTGCCCATGATGACGTAGGTGAGGAGCAGCCCGATCCGGTTGTTCTTGACGAGGTAGAGCAGGCCGAGCACGAGCAGCACCGACATCGCGATCGGGATCTCGGTCAGCGTGAACACGCCCGCCTGCTGGTCGTGGCCGAGGTCGGCCCAGATCTCGGCCGCGTAGTTGTCGCGGAAGTCGCGAAACGCCGTGAGCAGCAGGTAGACGATCACGAGCAGGAGCAGCCCGGGCAAGAACCGGCGCACGAACGCGCGGCGCTCGGGCCCGTTCATCGGCTCGCGGTGCGTCCGCGCGGCGACGTCGGCGGCGCTCGGCGCCGGGATGAGGCTCAGGCCGTAGACCGCCGCGAAGAACACCGGCATGAACAGCAGGCCGGTGACCGCGGGCATCCAGGCCTCGGTGATGCCACCACCGACGAGCAGCGCGCCGATCGACTTCACCGCGCCGCTCGCGACGACGTACGCGCAGCTCAGGCCCGCGCCGAGGATCTCGGACGTCCGCCGACCCTCGAGGAAGCTGAACACGACGCCCCACACGGTGCCGAGCGGCAGCCCGTTCAAGAACAGGGCGAACACCTTGCCGGGCGGCGGCAGCACCGCGAACAGCACGAGCGCGGCCTCCGCCCACACGATCAGCAGCACGAGCGCCCACGCGCGGCGCTGCGGCGGCATCTCGGAGTTGAACTTGACGCCGAGCAGCTTGGACAGCGCGTAGCCGGCGAGCTGACTCACGATCAGCGCGCTCTTGAGATCGAGGATCCAGAATGACTGCCCCGCGAAGTGCGCCGCCGCGAACGGCTTGCGGTAGCTGTACATCGCGAAGTACGTCGTGAACGCCATCACGACCGCGTACGTCGCGAACAGCCCGGGGGAGGCCTGGGCGAGCCAGCGCGTGACGCGATGTTGCTTGCCCTCGGCCATGGTGCGGCGCTGCCGCTACAGGATGATCGGGTTGCAGTGGCTGTCGAGCACGACCTCGTTGATCGTGGCGGCGAGCGAGAGCGATCCGGACTTCACCTGATCGAGATCGAAGTTGCCGCCGTCGGTCTGGTCGGGAATCGGCGGCTGGCTGCCGTAGGGCGTCGTCCAGCCGTCGGTGATGTCCTCCCACGCCAGCCGGCGGCCGGTGCCGCAGCGCTCGAACAGGTTCGGCTGCGTGATCCGCGAGAACGAGAACACGCGCACGCGCGCCGCCTGGAGCGCCTGCACGGTCTCGGCGAGCGTGCGCGCCGCCGGGTAGTCGCCTTCGCTCGGGAAGTCGGTCTGGTCGGTCGCGCCGTCGCCGTCGCGGTCCCCGTAGTTGTCCGGGCGCTCGAGGAACGTGTCGTCGGTCGCGAGGATGACGACGCGCGTCGCGTTCTCGCGCCACGGGAACGTCGAGGCCGCGTAGAGCGCGTCCAGCGAGTTCTCCTCGCAGATCGGGTTCTGCGTCGTGGGCCCACTCGGGCCGTCGCCCGGATTGCGGTTGTACGCGGTGAACGTGTCCTTGTAGTAGCCGAACGCGGTCTGCAAGGTCGCCGCGCTCGTGTGCACGACCCCGCCCTCGAGCGGCCCGGTGTTATCGACGAAGTGGTTGTCCTGGAACACGATCAGGCCGAAGTGCGCGTCGGCCGCGATCGCGTTGCTCGCGGTCACGACCTCCTCGATCTGTGACTGGAGCTTGGTCAGCACGAAGTCCATCGAGCTCGAGGTATCGAGCACGAACACGACGTCGATCACCTCCTCGCACACCTCGGCATCGCTCGTCGCGCCGTCCCCTCCTCCGCCGCCGGCGTCGGGGACTCCCGCCCGCTGGCTCGGACCACACGCGCAGAGCAGGATGGCGACGAGGACGTGAGCTGCTCGCATCGGCCGCGAGTATGCCAGTAAGATGGCCGCCCGTGCTCCCGCCCGGCCCCCGCGAACCCGCTCTCGTCCAGATCCTGCGCTGGGTCGCCCGGCCGCTCGAGCTCCTCGACGCGTGCCACCGCCGCCACGGCGACGTGTTCACGATGCGCGCGCCCGGCGGCGTGAGCTTCGTCGTGGTCGCGACGCCCGAGCTGATCAAGCAGGTGCTCGCCGCCGACTCCGACGTGCTGCTCGCCGGCGTCGGCAACGCGACGCTGCTCGAGCCGATGCTCGGCCGTCACTCCTTGCTCACGCTCGACGGCAAGGAGCACCTGCGCCAGCGTCGCCTGCTGCTGCCCGCGTTTCACGGCGAGCGCGTGCACGGCTTCGCGGCGGTCATGCGCGAGATCACCGAGGCGTCGTTCGCCGGCTGGCCCGTCGGCCGCCCGTTCGCGCTGCACCCGCTGATGCAGTCGATCACGCTCGACGTGATCCTGCGCACCGTGTTCGGGCTCGTCGACTCGCCGGCCCACCGCGAGCTGCGCGACCAGCTGGTCGAGCTGCTCGACGTCGCGACGAACCCGTGGCTGTTGCTGCCGGGCATGCTCGGCATCGATCCGCTGCGGGTACCGTGGCTGCGGATCGCCAGGCTCAAGCGCGCGCTCGATGCCTCGCTGTACCGCCTGATCGCGGAGCGCCGCCGAGAGCCTGCCGGCGGTAGCGACGTGCTCGCGATGATGCTCGCGGCGCGCGACGATCAGGGCCGCGCGATGACCGACGTCGAGCTCCGCGACGAGCTCGTCAC
The DNA here is from genome assembly GCA_036794935.1 of Kofleriaceae bacterium. Classification (GTDB taxonomy): domain Bacteria; phylum Myxococcota_A; class Polyangia; order Haliangiales; family Haliangiaceae; genus JABFXX01. The sequence goes on from DAIRFU010000287.1 coordinate 7,658, forward strand.
CCTGCTCCTCGCCGGCCACGAGACGACCGCGACCTCGCTCGCGTGGACGTTCGAGCGCCTGCTCGCGAACCCGCACACGTTCGACCGGCTCGCCGGCGAGCTGGCGGCCGGCGACGACGCGTACCTCGATGGCGTGATCCGCGAGACGCTGCGCGTGCGACCGATCGTGCCGCTGATCGGCCGCCACGTCGCCAGGCCGTTCCAGCTCGGGCCGTGGCTGGTCCCGGCCGGCAGCCGGATCGCGCCGTCGATCTACCTGGCCGGCAAGAACCCGCAGGCGTACCCCGCACCGGAGCGGTTCGAGCCCGAGCGGTGGATCGGCGTCAAACCCGATCCGTACACGTGGCTGCCGTTCGGCGGCGGCATCCGGCGCTGCATCGGCATGGCGTTCGCGCAGTTCGAGATGCGCGTCGTGCTGCAGACCGTGGTGCCGCGCGCCCGCATGCGGCTCGCCGACGGTCCGGCGCGGGTGACCCGCCGCGGCATCACGCTCGCGCCAAAGGGAGGTACGCGGGTCGTGCTCGAGGAGCGCCGCGCCGAGCGCGCGCTGGCCGCGCCGGTACGCGCCCGGTCCTGATGCTCAGAGCGGCGGCACGAACAGCGTGTCGTCGACGTCGCCGGCCGTGAGCTCCGCGAACGTGATCACCTCGCCCGCGTAGCCGAGGTTCTGCAGCTTGCCCGGGAACTTGATGCCGCCGCCCTCGCTCCACTCGGTCAGGCCATAGCCGAGCCGCTCGGCGCCGGGCTTCTCGATCTCGATGCGATCGATCTGGCTCGTCTCGCGATCGACGATCACGCGGTACTTCGAGCGCCGCAGGTCCTTGGCGTCGAACGTCACGAGCAGCGCGTCGTGGGGCTTGCCGTTCTCGCCGGTCACCTCGCCGTCGTACGCCAGCTTCGTGCCGGGCTCCTCGAGCAGGAACGGCATGAACAGCAGCGCGGTGTCGAACTGCCAGCGCTGGCGCGCGGTCGCGATCGACTCCTCCGCGCCGCCCTCGATCTTGCGCATGCGCTGGCCGTCGTCCATGAACACCATGCCGCCGTTCTCGTACAGAGGGCGCATGACGACGATGTCGCCCTCGGCCCGCTTCGCACGCGCGTGATGGCGGCCGTTCCAGCGATCCCACGCCTGCTCGCCCGCGATCACCTGCCTGCGGGTGTACCGCGGCATCAGTCCCCGCGCGGCTC
>DAIRFU010000888.1:0-2438 GCA_036794935.1 Kofleriaceae bacterium
CGACCGCTATTACGTCGAGTTCGACTCGACAGTGTACGGCCTCGAGGAGGGCACCGACGTGTTCCTCAACGGGGTCCGGGTCGGCAAGGTCGGCGACCTCGGCATCTCACCGAAGGACATCGGCAAGGTCCGCGTCGCGCTCGACATCGACGACGACACGCCGATCCGCACCGACACGCGCGCGGTGCTCCAGTTCGCCGGCATCACCGGCCTCAAGGTGATCGATCTGCGCGACGGCACCCAGGCCGCATCCGCGCTCCCTGCCGGCGCCACGATCCCGGTCGGCAAGACGGTCTTCGACCAGCTCGAGAACAGCGGGATGCAGATCGTCGACCAGTCGCGAGAGCTGCTCGAGCACGCGAACGCGATCGCGGCGAAGGCAGATACGCTCGTCGCGCACCTCGCCGAGGCAACCGATCCGGCGGCGCTCGGCGACGTCGTCGCGCAGACCCGGCGGACCGCGACGAACCTCGCGCAGGCCAGCGCGTCGCTCCAGGCACTCGTCGACGAGAACCGCGCCGGGCTGCGTGGCAGCATCGCGGCGATCGAGGCGGCCGCGCGACGTGCCGCTGACCTCGTCGACGGCAATCAGGTCAAGGCCGCGGTCTCCGACCTGCGCCAGGCGAGCCGGAGCTTCAAGGAGCTCGCGCGCGAGGTCCGCCAGCGGCCCTCTCGCCTGCTCTACTCGCAGCCGCCCAGGGAGCGCCAGCTGCCGTGAGGCTCGCCACCATCACCTTCGTGCTCGCGCTCGCGGCGTGCGGCGCGCGCGTCCCGGAGACGCGCTTCTATCAGCTCGCCGAGCCGGGCGCGAAGACCGAGGCCGGCGACGGGCCGGGTCTCGTGATCGAAGCGCTCGACACCGACAGCGCCTACGACGACGAGCGCATCGTCTACCGCGTCACGCCGTACCGGCTCGACTACTACAACTATCATCGCTGGAGCGCGCCGCCGGGCACGATGATCGCGAACTACCTCGAGCGCGCGTTCGAGCACAGCGGCCGGTTCGGGGCGGTGACGCGCGAGCCGACCGCCGGCGCGCCGGTGGCCCTCGGCGGCCGCGTCGTCGCGATCGAGGAGGTCGACCGCACGAAGACCCGCTGGCTCGGCCGCGTCGTCATCGAGCTGACGCTGACCGACACCGAGACCGGCGCGGTGCTGTGGTCCGAGCAGTTCGAGGAGACCGAGCCGCTCGCGGCCCAGTCGCCCGAGGGCCTCGCACGTGCGCTGAGCAGCGCGCTCGAGCGGATCGCGAACCGCGCGATCCCGATCGTGTCGATCCTCGCCGACGAGACCGCGCACGCGCACGCGACCGCCAAGCCGGCGAGTCGCGAGGCGCGGCTGCACCGCTAGGTCACACGCTGTCGAGATCGCACTTGGGCTCGTTCGTCCGCGCGTTGCACTCGGTCAGCGGGATCGGGAACCGCCGGTTGAGCGTGAAGCCCGGCATGTCGAGCGGCAGCGTGTCGAGCCGGCCGAACCGGCGCACGTCGATCCAGCGATGCCCCTCGAACAGGAGCGAGAACTCGCGCTCGTACAGCAGATCCGTGATGAACACGTCCTCGGTCGGGGTGCCGGTGATCGGCATGAGCCCGCCGGAGATCGTGCGCACGATGTTGAGGTCGTCGACCGCGCCCGGCACGTCGTCCGTGAAGAACTTGGCCTCGGCGCGGAGCAGGATCAGCTCCTCGTTGCGGATCAGCGGCACCGGCGAGCCGGGGCCCGCGTAGATCGTGTACACGAGGTCCGACGTCAGGCCCTGCGCCGAGCCCGGCATGTCCGTCATCGCGACCTTGCGCGCGAACCGCGCGTCGACCATCGTGCCGTTCATCATCGCGTCCGTCGCGATCGACGGGTGGGCGTAGATGTTCGGGTTGATCAGCGAGTTCGTCGTGTCGCCGGCGCCGGTCGAGTACGCGTAGTACACGCCGACGTCGAGGTCCGCCACGGTCGTTGCCGTGTCGTCGATGAACGACTCGCCGAGCGCCATCAGCACGGTGGCGTAGTCCTCCTGGTACGCGGCCACGCGCGCGCGGATCGCGCGGTTGAACGTGCGGAAGGTCGCCGGCGTGTCGAAGCCGTCATAGCCGCTCGACAGCGCGAACGGGAACTCCTCGCCACCACCCTGCAGGTCCGTGGCACCCTCGTCGAGGAGGCGCGCGATCTCGGCGAGCACCGCCGGCTTGTCGACGATCGGAGCGAGCGCGTCACCGATCGGATGGTCGGTGTCGATCACGGCCCCGATGTCATCGCGCGTCGCGATCACCTCGAGCAGGTCGAGCGCCATGATCGTCTTCGTGAACCCGCGAATCGCCGCCTTCTGCTCGTCGGAGAACGCGGCGACCTTGTCGAGCGCTGCGAGGATCGTGTTCGCGAGTCGGATGTTCGCGTACGGCAGCGCCCAGAAGTTGCCGCCGAACGGGCTGCCCGCGTTGAGCGTG
>DAIRFU010000288.1:0-8836 GCA_036794935.1 Kofleriaceae bacterium
GGCCTCGGTGATCGCGCGCAGCGCCGCGTCGTTCGCCCCCGTCGCGCGCAACGCGTGCGCGTACGCGAGCCGGATCGCTGCGTCACCTTCCTCGGGGCGGCCATGCGCGCGGATCAGCTCGAGTGCGCGCTCGGCATGCGCGAGTGCGCCGGCGGCATCGCCCGCAAGCCGGCACGCCGTCGATGCGGTCGCATGATAAGGGCTGAGCGCCGACTGCATGTCGCCGCCGTCCTCGATCGCCTCGGTCACGACCCGCAGCGCCTCGGCGAACTCGCCGGCGTCGATCGCGATCACGGCGAGGTAGTTGCGTGCCGTGAGCGCGAGGCGCCGGTTGCCCTGCGCATCGAGTGCGCGGATCGCGGCGGTCTCGACGGTGCGCGCCTCGTCGAGCCGGCCCAGCCTCGCGAGCACGAGCCCGAGGTTGTGCTGGGCGTGGGCGGTGACCTGGTGCAGGCCCATGCGCTCCGCGATCGCGATCGCCTCGCCGAGCGAGTGCTCCGCGCGCGAGAACGCACCGAGGATGAGCTCGTCGTAGCCGACGTACGCGCGCTGCTGGCACGCGTGGCGCAGGTCGCCCACCGACGTGAAGCACTCGACGATCTTCGAGTCGAGCGCGTGACACTCGCCGAGGTCGCCGTCGCGCAGTGCCCGCCACGACTTGGCGCAGCAGATCCACGCGAGCGCGATCGGATCGGAGTCGTCGAGGCCGGCCTCGATCGCGTCGAGGCGCGCGAACAGCGGGGTGACCAGATCCGCATCGCAGTGCCACAGCAGCGTCGGCATCGTCATCGCGATCGCGTGCGCGTGTGCGCCGTGGAGCTCCGGGGCGACCGGGATCGCGACGAGGGCGTGGCACAGCTCGACGACCTCCGCGTGCAACAGCTGCCGGCAGCACGCATCCGTGACCGTGGCCATGCCGTTCAGCCAGGCCGTGCCTCCCTGCGGCAGATCCGCCAGTGCCTCGCGCCCGCGCGCCGCGGCGAGCGGATATTCACCGCGCCAGATGTGCGCGCCCGACTGGAGCTGGCGCAGCAGCCCGACCTGCTCGCGATCCTCGGCGGTGCTCGACTCGGCGACCGCGCGCAACGACGTGATGGCGCGCTCGGCGCACTCGATCGCGGTCGCCAGGTCATCACCCTCGACCGCCTGCTCGGCCGCGCGCCGATACCAGCCGCTCGCGCGTCGCGGATCGCCGTCGCGCTCGAAGTGCTCGGCGAGCACGACCGCCTCGATCCCGGCGCTGCGGTCGAGGACGCCGCCCGACGCGAACCGCGACTCGAGCCACTCGCCCGCATGAAGGTGGCCGCGCCTGCGATCGCGCTCGGTCAGCATCTCGTAGGCCGCCTCGCGAACGAGGGCGTGGCGGAACCGGTACTCGCGCTCGTCTCCCAGCCGCGACTCGCGCGACTCCGACACCAGCTCGCGCTCGACGAGCTGATCGATCCAGTCGGAGACCTCGGCGTTGCCATCGAGCAGTGCCGACAATCCCCCCCGCCAGAACGCCTGGCCGAACACGCTCGCCGCGCGGAGCACCTGACGCATCGCCGGCTCGAGTCCCTCGATGCGCGCCTGGGCCATCGCGACCACGGTCTCGGGGAGCCGATCGCCCTTCCCCTCCGCCACCGACCGGATCAGCTCCTCGAGATAGAAGGCGTTGCCCGCGGCGCGCTCGACCAGCCGGCCGAGCGTCCCGTCGTCGACGCTGTCGAGTGCCTCGCGCACGAGCTTCTCCGCCGCGCGCCGCGTCAGCTCACCGAGCGCGATGCGCTCCGCGCTGCGTTCGTGCCACAGGCGCGGGAACACCGCGTCGACCTCGGGACGCGCGAGCGCGAGCACGAGGATCGGCCGCTCGGGCAGCTGGCGGATGATCGAGTCGATCGCACGCACCGTCGGCGCGTCACCCCAGTGCAGGTCCTCGAGCACGATCACGAGCGGCGCCTCGCCGGACTCGGCCGCGACGAGATCCTCCCAGGCGCGCAGCATCTGATCGCCCATCAGCTGCGGGTCCTGGCGCGCCGCGCGCAGCTGCAGGCTCGGCTCGTCGCGGCTCGGTGCGCCGACCAGCTCGCCGAGGAACTCCGTCACCTGCGGCGCGTTCGCCGAGGGCACGTAGCGCGACACGCGGGCCTTGAGCTTGCGCTGCCGCACCGACAGCGGCTCGTCGACGATGCCGGCGACCCGGCGCAGCAGCTGCGCGAGCATCGCGAACGGCGCACCCGCGCTGATCGGATCCGCGCGCGCGATCCAGATCTCCGGACGCGTCTCGTGCTCCTTCGCGATCCGCATGAACAGCTCGTGGCGCAGTCGCGACTTGCCGACGCCGGCCGGTCCGGTGACGAGGACGATGTTCGCGCGCGGCTCCGAGACGCACTCGGCGTACATCGCGGCGAGCGAGCCGAGCTCGCGCTCGCGCCCGACGCACGCGGTTGCCTTGCCCAGCAGCGTGCGCTTGGTGTCGGTGACGTCCCGCTCGTGCGCGAGCACCAGCCCGGACTCGTCGCCCTGGATCGCGAACCGGACGTCGAGCAGTCCCGCGGCCGTCTCGTCGACGCGAATCGGCCGCACCCCGTCGCGCGCACGCGGCGGATCGCGCAGCAGCGAGGCCGCACGATCGATCAGCTCGCCGACCGCCCGGTCGACCAGCACGCTGCGCCCGATCGCGAGTGCGATCGCCGAGCTCGGCAACAGCTCGCGGATCGCGAGCGCACACCGCGCCGCCCGCGCCGCCTGATCCGTCGCCGCGCCCTGCCCCGCGATCGTGACCGCGATCGTGCCGTCCGGCAGCACCGCCGACCGCCCGCGATACTCCGCGACCGTGGCGGCGATGCGGTTCGTCACTTCCTTCATCAGGGACGAGTCGTCGGCCGGCGAGCTCGGATCGCTGGCCAGCGTCGGTGCCGTCTCGAGCGGCGGCACGAACTTGCGATCCATCACCGTCGTCGCGAGGACCACCGAGACCAGCCGGCGCTCGCCGACCGTCACGGCGGAGTCGCGCTCGCGCGGGCTCGGCGGCTCGGGGCTCTCGATCGGCCCGATCGCATCGAGCTCGACCGCGACCGCGCTCCCATCGCACGGCCGTACCGTCGTGTCCTTCGCGATCATCCGCGCCACCAGGTCATCGAGTGCCGGCGGCACGCCCGTACACAGCGCCCCGATCCGCGGCGCTTCCTCGAGCAAGATCTTCATCAGCACCGCGACCGGGTTGTCACCGGTGAACGGCGGATCGCCGGCCAGGCACTCGAACAGCACGCAGCCGAGCGAGAACACGTCCGCGCGCGCGTCGACGTTGCGCCCGCCGCGGGCCTGCTCCGGGGCCATGTAGCGCGGCGTGCCGATCGTCGCGCCCGTCCGGGTCATGCCGAGCCCGCCGTCGCGAACATGCGCGATTCCGAAGTCGAGCACCTTCACCCGGTCGACATCGCCGCCGACGAGAAACAGGTTGCTCGGCTTGATGTCGCGATGAACGATGCCGCGCGCGTGTGCCGCCCCGAGTGCCGCCGCCACCCGCGCGATCATGCGGATCGTCTCGCCCATCCCCAGCCCGCCGCGCTGCAGCCGGTGCGCGAGATCCTCCCCCTCGAGCCACTCCATCGCCAGGAAAGGCGTCTCGCCACTCGCCTCGTGCCCCAGACACCGCACGAACGCCGGATGCGTCAGCTCCGAGAGCACCCGCGCCTCGCGCACGAACCGCTCGCGATGCTCCGGCGTCGTCTCGTCGCGCAGGATCTTGATCGCCGCGTAGGTCCCGGTCGTCCGATCGCGTGCGCGATACACCGCTCCCATGCCGCCACGTCCGGCGAGCTGCTCGAGCTCGAACCGGTCGCCCACGATCGTCCCCGCGTGGTCCACCATCTCCATCGTAACCGACCATGGGCTCGGCTACAGCATCCGGACGCCCTGATCAGGTGCGCCCGGCTACCACCTGTCGCAGACCGGCCCTACGCCTTCGGCGACGTGAAGAGCGCAAACGCCGCGCCCTGCGGATCCATCAGCTGCACGATGCGCCCGCCGCCCGGCACCTCCATCGGGCCGTTGAGCACGCGCGCGCCCTTGCCCTTCGCGCGCTCGAGTGCCGCGTCGAGGTCGGCGATCGTCACGTAGTACATCCACGACGGCGGCACCGGCCTGCCGTCCGGCGTCTTCATGCTCGGTGGCATCGTCATCATGCCGCCGAGCTGCTTGCCGCCGCGGCCCCACAACAGATATTTGCCCATCGCGCCCATGTCGAACTCGTCGAGCCGCTCCCAGCCGACGATCGAGTGATAGAACTCGAACGCCGCCTCGTGGTTCGTCGTGTAGAGCTCGTGCCACGAGAACTCGCCCTCTTTGGTCACGTCGTGCGGCGCCATGTCCTGGCTCGGCGTGAACACGGCGATCATCGCGCCCTGCGGATCGGCGATCACCGCGAAGCGGCCGACCGTCGGGACATCCTCGGCGACGAGCACCTTGCCGCCGAGCTGCTTCACCTTGGCGACCGTCTCGTCGACGTTGTCGACCTGGACGTTCGCCTGCCAGTACGGCGGTGCGCCCATCTGCTTGGCCTCGTCGGGCAGCCGGGTGACGCCGCCGAGTGGGCCCTGACTGGCCGCCCACATCGTGTAGTCGCCGGTCTCCCAGGCTTGTGTCTTCCAGCCGACGACGTGCGTGTAGAACGCGATCGCCGCCTTCGGATCGGAGGTGAGCAGCTCGTACCAGACAAAACGGCCAGTGTTGGGTCCAGGCATGCGCGAAGCATCGAGGCTCGCGTGCACGCACGCAACCCACTCAAGCCGGCGATCGCAACGCGATCGACTCGGCGGGAGCAAACAGCGCGCACAGCTCCTCGTGCCTCGCGCGTGCATCGGCGCGACCGAGCTCGACGAGCTGCGCGGTGAACCCGCCGTCGAACATCAGATACGCGAGCAGGTCGCCCGCGCGCTCCGGATCTCCGTCGGCGATCCAGCGCAGCAAGGTCCCTTCCGGTCCTGGCGCGCGCGACGCAAACGTCCGGCTCACGACGTACTCCGCCGCCAGGCGCCCCAGGTCCTGCGCCGGCTTGATCCGCACGGCCGCGATCTCGTGCAGCGCATCATGGCCATCGCGCGTCAGCTCGATGTCGAGCTCGCGCTCGAAGCTCGGCCCGTAGCGACGCCGCCCCGCGCGCAGGATCGCGTTCGTGCGCTCGAGTCTCGCGAGATCGACCTCCACGCGATCCGCGAACAGCGCGTTCAGCGCCTTGCCCGCGAGAAACAGCGGCGACGTCCCCAGCATGCGCCCCGCGCCCACGCCGTCCTCGAGCGGCGGCGAGACCGGCAGCGGATCGGCGACGAGCAGTCGCGTCGCACCGAGGTGGATCGCCGGTGACAGCGGCACCAGCTGGCGCAAGCCACCATCGCAGAACAGTGCCTCGCCGATCTGCACCGGCGGAAACAGGAGTGGAATCGATGCGGACGCGAGCACGTGCTCGACCCCGATGTGCGTCGCGACCGGCCTCACCAGCTCGCGCGGCAACCACGGCGTGACCGCCACGCCCTGGTGAAACACCATCGCGGCGCCATCCGCGACGCGCGTCGCCGACACCGCCACACCGTGCAGCCTCCCGCTGCGCAGGTGCTCTGCAATCCGCTCGAGCGGTGCCTTCGCGATCTGGTGCAGGATGGGCGCCGGATCGAGCAGGCCGCCGCGAATCTCGAACACGCGCAGGGCCCGCCGCAGCGTCACCGGCGTGCCGACGATGTCCAGCAGCATCGAGAGCAGCTCGACCGACGACGGCCGCACGGCGCGCGCGAGCTGCAGCTCGGTCCAGGCCTCGCGCACCCGCTTCACGCCCTCCGCCGGGTCGTCCGCGAAGGCCGCGAGTGCCGCCGCGTTGATACCGCCCGCCGAGGTCCCGGAGAGCACGGTCGGCATCGTCGATCTGCCGAGGTCGCGCGCGACATCCTCGAAGACGTGCGACATCACCCCAATCTCGTAGGCACCGAGCGCGGCAGCACCTGCGAGAACGAGCCCGACGCGCGGTGCGGGTTCGACAGTAGCCATGCCCTGTGCGGATGCGACGCGCGTACCACTCCGATGTGGCAAGGTACGCGCATGTGCAGGGCGATCACGTGCAAGACCTGTCAACGCCCGGACTGGCGAGGCTGCGGTCGCCACGTCGAGCAGGTGCTCGGTCACGTGCCAGCCGCCGAGCGTTGCCAGTGCCGCGCCGACACGGGAGCGAAGGGCGGCGGGCTCGCCGGGATGGTGAAGGCACTGTTCGGCAAGCGGTGAGCCGGCGAGCCTCGAGTCGAGTGAAGGTTGCCGCAGTGCTGCGGGGCCGGATCAGCGGCTATGCTCGCCCCGATGCTGACCAATCGCTCCGCACCACACGCGCGCATCGTGCCGGTGCTCACCGTCGCCGACGTGCGCGCCGCGGTGGCCTGGTACGCAACCGTTTTCGGATTTGTCGAGCACGTGCAGATCGGCGAGGGGCATCGCGCCCAGCTCGGGCTGCCCGGTGGCGGCGAGCTCATCGTTGCGGAGGTGCGGCCGGGCCGCCGGCAGCCAAGCGCTGGCCGCTCGCATCAGATCATGCTCAAGGTCGAGGACGCGGCTGCAGTGGTCGCGCGCGCGACCGAACACGGAGCGACCATCACCGGTGAGCTCCACGACTGGGAGTACGGCGAGCGCCAGGCGACTCTCGACGACATCTTCGGGCACCAGTGGGTGCTCACGCAGACGCTCGTCGATACGGCGCCGGAGCAGTGGGGCGGCACGACCATCACGCCGCGCCAATCTCCCTAGCGGCTGGAGATGTTGAACATCCAGTCGACACCGAAGCGATCGGTGATGCTGCCAAACGTGTCGCCCCAGAATTGTTTCTCGAGCTTCGACTTGACCTTGCCGCCCTGAGCGAGCTTGTCGAATGTCGCGCGTAGCTGCTGTTCGTTGCTGCCGGTGATGCACAGCTCGACCTTCTTGGTCTCGGGGCTCGCGTGCTCGCTGTCGCTCGCCAGCACGTTCACGAGGCCACCCGAAAGGTGCGAGTGCATGACGTCGTTCTTGTGCTGATCTTGATTCGGCATCGAGCCCGGTGGCGCCTCGCCGACTGTCGAGATCTTGAGCTCACCGCCGAATGCGGCCTGATAGAACTGCATCGCCTCGCGGCAGTTGCCGCGGAAGAACAGATAGGGTTCTAGCGTTGTGTCCGTCATGGCCCGGATATACGCGGGAGGGAATGGCGGGTGGGTCCGGAGTCGCACGGAATTCGCGTGTGCTCGTCCGTGAGGACAAGCCGCCTGGATCGCCCGTCAATGCCCTCTCAAGAGGGCGGGAAGGCTGACTGCACGCCGAGCTGTCAGCGCTTCACGAACCGATAGCCGAAGCGATCGGTCTGCCCCTTGATCGAGGGATCGAACACCTTGCTCGAATGCGGATCGTCCTTGTTCGCGAGCAGGCTGGTCTCCGCGTCCAGTACGAAGCCGGCCGCCTCCACCTCCTCGCGAACGGATGCAGGCTCGATCCGATGCAGCGACTGGGCGTCGCTCGTGTTTGCCCCGACGGCGGCGGCGTGGTCGACGATGACGTAGGAGCCACCGGGCTTCAGCCGATCGTAGACGGCTCGATTGAAGTCGGCCGCCGTCGCGCCCCTGGCCTGCATCAGCGTGGTGTGGAGATCGTGGTAGAAGAGGTGCAGCCACAGGATGTCCGCGGGTTGCGTGGCCTGCGGCATCGCCACGAGGTCCGCCGAGACGGCCTCGACGTTCTCTCGGCCCGGCTCCTTCGCGAGCGTCCGGATGCGGCCGACCGGATCGTTCTTGAAGTGGGCGACTTCGGCCGGCACGAAGCTGTAGACCCGTCCTTCGGGTCCGACGACGTCGGAGAAGAGACGGGTCCACTCGCCGTCGCCCGGATACACGTCGATGACGGTGGAACCTGCATCGACTCGTGCGAACTGGATCAACTCGGATACTTTCGACTGGTCGTACATCGGGACCTCGGTTGCGGCAGGGTATTCGCTGCGCGTGCGGCGTGTGGGGGCAGTGCAGCCCCTGGCCGGGCGTAGCGCGTCAGGGTTGCGCAAGGCCGCCGTGAACGGCGATCTCGCTGGCGGTCAGAAGCCGCTGTCCGTTGGAGAGTGCCACGTCCCCGAGCTACGCAGCTTCATCCCGCATGAAAACATGCGGCATCCGCACGCAGGCGTTCTGTCAGGAGACGTCCCCTGACCAATCCGGCAGGACCGGGATCACGTCGACGCTGACCACGTCACGGATCCACCCGACCGATGACAGCTCCGTGATTCGCCGGAACTCGTCGAGCGCGAGCGATGTCGCGGCATCCGCCGTGCCTGCATGGATCCGATAGCGAAATCGGAACGGCTCATCGCGCTCGCCTTCGCGCGCCTCGTAGCTGGGCTCGCGGTAGCGGATCTCGACGATGAACTCGGTAGGGCCACGTCGAATGGCTAGAATTGCCGGAACGGGACCGGAGGGCGATGTCACGACGACCAACTCCAGCGCACGCAGGTCGAGTTGCCGAGCTCGATCTCTGTGACGTGGCCTGCCCAGTATTCGATGATGAGTGTCTTCATCGTGGAATCTCCCATCGTGCTCGAGAGTACAAGACGGCTCCGACACGCCGAGGTTGCATCGCACCCTCGGGCAGCTGGCTCGCACAAACCGCCGTACATGGTGAAGCGGTCGCGCCGACGAGCTCGTCGCTGCGCTGCCGTTCCGGGGCGGCATGCTGCTCGAGCCAGGCGTGTGGTGGGGGCCGTCGCGCGGCGATCGCCTCCAACCTTCAAGCGGAGAGCGCGGTGAGCTCGAACGGACTGGAGTGCGCCGCCGCGTGGGCGACCGCGTCGTTCGCGCGCTCGAGC
>DAIRFU010000289.1:0-8816 GCA_036794935.1 Kofleriaceae bacterium
CCCGACCGGCCCGCGGCGACCTGCCTACGAAGCTGCCGCTGCCGGGCACGGGCCAAGAGGCCGACGCGCTGCAAAAGACGATGAAGAGCCTCAAGGTCTATCGCGGCGATCAGGCGACCGAGGGCGCGCTCAAGGCGCTGCACGCGCCGAAGATCCTCCACCTCGCGACACACGGCTTCTTCCTGCCCGACGAGCCGCCGCCGCCCGCGGCCGACGCGATGATGGCCCAGGCGCCGACCGCATCCAGCGTCGGCGGGGACATCTACGAGAACCCGCTGCTGCGCTCCGGTATCGCGCTCGCGGGCGCCAACAAGCTCAAGTCGGGTAACGACGATGGCGTGCTCACCGCGCTCGAGGCGAGCGGCCTCGATCTGTGGGGCACCAAGCTCGTCGTGCTGAGCGCGTGCGAGACCGGCGTGGGCAAGATCTCGAACGGCGATGGCGTGTACGGCCTGCGCCGCTCGCTCGTGATCGCCGGCGCCGAGAGCCTGGTGATGTCGCTGTGGCAGGTCGACGACCTCGCGACCAAGGACCTGATGGCCGGCTTCTACAAGAAGCTCGCCCAGGGCAAGCCGCGCAGCGCCGCGCTCCGCGAGATCCAGCTCGAGCTGCTCGCGCAAAAGCGCTACGCGCATCCATTCTACTGGGCCAGCTTTCTGCCGGCCGGTGCCCTCACTCCGATCAAGGACTGACCATGTCGATTCGCCCGCTACTCATCGTGTGTCTCCTCGTCGCGACCGCCGATGCCCGCCCGAAGGCGAGGCCCGCCGCGCCGAAGCCGCCGAGCGCGAAGCTGAACAAGAAGCAGCTCGCGATCGAGCGTCACGAGTGGATGGCGCAGTACTACATCATCCGCGCGAACGACATGAAGGGCGCCGCGAAGGAGTACCAGGCGATCCTGAAGCTCGACCGCAAGAACCTGACCGCGTCGCTCGCGCTGTCGTCGGTCTACCGCCGCGACAAGCAGGACAAGCAAGCGCTCGGCGTGCTCGTCAAGGCGACGAAGGCGAACCCGAAGAGCGCCGAGGCATGGCTCGCGCTCGCCGAGCTGCAGGCGCAGACGGCGGACACCAAGGCGATGAAGGTCTCGGTCGGCAAGGTGATCGCGATCGATCCGCTGAACACGAACGCGTACTGGCTCGTCTTCGACGACGCCAACCGCCGGCTGCATGCCGGCGACGCCGCCGCGAAGCCCGAGGCGCTCGCCGCCGCGCACCACATCATGGATGCGACGCCGCCACGCCGCCGCACGGGCTCGCTCTACAAGGTCGCCGAGCGCGCGGTCGTCGAGCTGTCGGGGGAGCCGATGGAGCTGACGATCTACGACGCGAAGGCCGCGTACGCCTCGGCGTTCGAGTCGGGCCTGATGGGCACGATCAACCAGCAGATGGAGAAGGCACGCCGCGGGTTCGAGGAGTGCACGGGCTCGACGCCCAAGAATGAGGAGTGTCACTACTACCTCGGCCTCGTGTACTCGTCGGTGAAGGCGTCGACCGCGTACGACCCCAAGAAGGCGCTCGCCGAGCTCGCGCTGGCCCCGAACACCGCGCTCGCGTGGGTCGAGGCTGCTCGCCTGCACCGCGCCGCCGACCGCAACCGCGACGCGCGTATGGCGCTCGACAAGGCACTGAAGCTCGACTCCGGGCTCGCGATCGCCCACGTCGAGCTCGGCATCCTGGACAAGCTCGACGGCAAGCTCGACGCCGCGGTCAACCACTTCATCGCCGCGATGGACGCCGATCCCTACGGCGCGGTCGGCTCGCGTGCGCTCACCGAGCTGACCAAGGCCAAGCCGACGCATCCGCGCGTCACCGAGGGCATGCTGAGCGGCAAGAGCATCGATGTGTTCTCGACCGAGCGCTACGCGTCGATCGTCCACGAGATCGAGCAGGAGCTCGGCGGGGTCGTCCCGAACGCACCCGAGAAGACCATGCTCGAGGACGTCGTGCGCCGGCTCGCCGACGGCAGCGCGGTCAAGCAGCGGTTCAAGGTCAATCTCCTGAACACCGACATGGTGAACGCGTTCGCGCTCGCGTCGGGCGACGTCTACGTCACGCGCGGCATGCTCGATCTGATCAAGAAGAAGACCGGCAAGCCGGTCGACGCGAACAACGACGCGCTCGGCCACATCCTCGCGCACGAGCTCCAGCACGTGATCCGCAAGCACACGATCAACACGGCGGTGTTCCAGGAGGCGGTCAAGGACGGTGGGCGGTACCTCGATCGCTCGATCCTCACCCACGTCGAGCGCATCCACGAGATCGACGCCGACCGCGAGGGCATGGTGATGGCGTTCCTCGCCGGCTATCACCCGCGCGGTGGCATCGAGCTGATGGAGACGATGGGCAAGGAGATGGAGATCCCCAAGCACCTCGATCACCCGACGTTCCAGGAGCGCGTCGAGTACCTCACCGAGTACTGGACGAACGATGTCCGCTACGCATTCGTGTCGTTCAAGCTCGGCGTCGGCGCGCTCGACCGCGCGGCGAAGCTCGAGTCGACCGATCTCGCCAAGGCGATCGATGCCTACGAGGACGCGACCGACGACTTCAAGCGGTTTCGCGCGATGCTGCCGACCGTCAAGGAGGCGGCGAACGATCTCGGCATCGCGTACACCAAGCTCGGCGTGCTCGCGATGAACAAGGAGCAGTCGCCGCTCGGGCGGTGGCAGACGCGGTTCTCGCTCGAGCGCGAGTCGAGCGTGAAGTACGTCGGGCTCGCGCGCGATGACGAGGAGTCCCGGACGCGCGGCACGGTGCGAGCGCGCCTGCCGTGGCAGCTGCGCGAGGCGATCGCCGCGTTCAAGGACGCGCTCCAGCTCGACGAGGGCTACAGCAAGGCGCGGCTCAACCTCGCCGCCGCGTACCTCGCCGGCAACCAGATCGACAACGCGAACGCGATGCTCGCGAAGGTGGATGCCAAGGGCGGAGTCTCTGCTGGCGACATCGAGCTGATCCGCGGGATCGCGCTCGGCGAGGCCAAGGACTACGGCAAGGCGCGCGCCGCGTTCGCGAAGGCGCTCGCCTCACCGTCGGCCAAGCGCGCCGCCTCGTACAACATCGCAAAGGTGCTCGAGCTCGCCGGCCAGAAGGCGGAGGCCAAGCGCGCGTACCTGCAGTACGCGCGGCTGTACCCCGGGGGGCCGTGGGCCGCCGCTGCAAAGGTGGCGGCCTCCAAGCTCTAGGATTCACCGCGCTTCTCGGGTCTTGGCTGCGCCGGCGTCTGGGGCTATAAGCCGGCAGCATCATGGGACCGACGGGTAAGAGACTGGCCACGGTGGCCACCACGCTGACGTTCGAAAAGTTCTGGCAGTGGCTGTCCGGTCACGCGAACTGCATCGTTCGCGCCGGCACGCCCGAGGTCGTCCTCATCGATCACGACGACTTCCACTGGACCCTGACCACCGAGGACGCCCACACTCGGGTGGTCCAGCTCGCGCGCGCGAAGGATCTCGTGGGCGAGATGCTCCTGTTCTCGGCCGACGTCGCCTACGTGCAGTGCGAGCCGACCGAGGCCGACGGTGAGTGGTTGTTTGAATGCGTCGTCGAGTCCGAGAAAGCACGTGAAGTGGCGTATCACTTCGTGATGGCGCACGAATATGAGGATGGCGAGCACCGCCGCGAAGAGAAGTGGACGCACTAGGCTCGTGCTAGATTCACGGGGCTGCTATGCCCGCAGAGGCCGCTGAACGTATCGGAAGCCTCGTCGACGGGCGCTACAAGATCACCCAGGTGGTGGCGTCGGGGTCGATGGGAACGGTGTTTCGAGCGGAGCGCGTCCCGGTCGGCAAGCTCGTCGCGATCAAGTTCCTTCACGCGTCGTACGCGAACGACAGCGAGTTCCAGGCTCGCTTCGATCGCGAGACGCGGGTGATGAGCAAGCTCAACCACCCGAACTGCGTCTCGGTGCTCGATTTCGGCGTGTGGGAGGGCCAGCCGTACCTGGTCATGGACTTCGTCGACGGCGTCACGCTCCGCTCGATGGTCGACAAGGGGCCGTTGCCGCCGAATCACGCGCTGCAGGTCGCGCGGCAGATGCTGAGCGGGCTCGCCCACGCGCACAGCCAGGAAGTCTTCCACCGCGACGTCAAGCCGGCGAACGTGATGATCAGCGAGGAGATCGGGCACGGCCAGCGCGTGCGCATCCTCGATTTCGGGCTCGCGCGCCTGCAGGGCAACGTCGGCCGCGACGCGACGCAGACGAACATGGTCGTCGGCACGCCGAACTACATGGCGCCGGAGCAGACGGTGCCGGGTGCGAACGTCGACGGCCGCGCCGATCTCTACGCGGTCGGTGTCGTGCTGTACGAGATGCTGACCGGCCAGCGCCCGTTCCAGACCGAGGACACGCTGCAGCTGCTCGGCATGCACCGCGCCGCACCGGTGCCACGCCTGACCGACAAGCTGAATGCGGGCATCGAGCTGCCGAAGGGCACGCAGGAGCTCGTCGATCGCGCGCTCGCGAAGTCACCCGACAAGCGGTTCCAGACCGCGATCGAGTTCGCCGAGGCGATCGACGAGGTGATCCAGGGCAAGCTCGATCCGACGATGGAGGACGTCACCCTGCCGACGTCCGGCCCCATCCCGCGCAAGAAGCTCGATACCGGCGCGCTCGCGTCGACCGTGCTCAACATCGATTCGTCGTCGGTCGAGCGCGAGGCCGCGTCGTTGCCGTCGACCCCGTCGCGGTTTCCGACCGCGCTGTTTCTCATCCTGCTCGTGATCGGCGGCGGCGCCGCGGTCGCCGGCTACGTGATGAAGAAGCGGAGCGCGAGCAAGAAGCGCACGGCGAAGATCACCCAGCCCATGCGCGACGCGGGTGCCGCGCCGACGCCGAACCCCGGCACCGCCGGCAGTGCGGCCGTCGTCGAGGGCGGCAGCGCGATCGAGATGATTGCCGACGCCGGGGTCGTCGTGAGCGACGCACCCTCCGACGCGGTCTCGAGCGTTGCCGGCGCCCGCGACGCGGGCCATGTCGACGCGCCGCGCCTCGACGACGCCGGGCTCCCGATCATCGAGGATCCGTTCGTCAACGAGGAGGAGATCGAGATCGATCCCGAGAGCGCCGACGATCCCGATCCGGAGGCCGCATCCGGCAGCGCGGCGCCCGAGGACGAGGAGGAGAACGCGCCCAAGAGCGAGGCCGAGGTCGAGAAGCGGACGCCCAAGCCGCCGGCGCCGCAGCTCGCGCGCTCGATTCACGACGCCGTCGTGATGATCAAGCGCGGCAAGAAGGACCTCGCGCTCGCCAGCCTGCGGGCGCTGGCGAAGAAGAACACGAACAGCGCGTACATCCCGTTCCTGATGGGAAACCTGTACTTCGACCGCAAGTGGTGGTCGGTCGCGATGGACCATTACCAGACCGCGATCCGCAAGAACTCGGGCTATCGTCGCAACTCGACGCTGAACCGGAACGTCATCCGCATGCTGGCGTCGAGCAAGACCCGGCAGCGGGCCACGAATTTCTTGCGCGGAATCATTGGCAAGTACGCCGGCCCCCATCTGCGCTGGGCGGCCAAGAACGACAAGAATCCGGTCGTCCGCAAGCACGCGGCGGTGCTCGCCCGCTACATCCGGTAGCCTGGCACCGATCCCGCTTGACAGACCCCCGCGGATCCATAAGATTTCGCGCTCGCTTTCGAACGCCCAGGATCCTAGATGCCCACGATCAATCAGCTCGTCCGAAGAGGCCGCGAAAAGGTTCGCATGAAGAGTGCGTCGCCGGCCCTCAAGCAGTGCCCGCAGAAGCGCGGCGTCTGCACCCGCGTCTACACCACGACCCCGAAGAAGCCGAACTCGGCCCTTCGCAAGGTCGCGCGCGTTCGTCTGACGAACGGCATGGAGGTGACGTCGTACATCCCGGGCGAGGGGCACAACCTCCAGGAGCACTCGGTGGTCCTGATCCGCGGCGGTCGCGTCAAGGACCTGCCGGGCGTTCGCTACCACATCATTCGCGGCACCCTCGATACGACGGGCGTCCAGAACCGCAAGCAGTCGCGCAGCAAGTACGGCGCGAAGCGCCCCAAGTAACGGAGACGAACGATGCCTCGTAAAGGTGAAGTACCCAAGCGCAAGGTCCTCCCGGACCCGAAGTACACCGACGCCCCCGCCGACATGCGGCGCCGGCTGACCAAGTTCGTCAACGTCGTCATGCGCGATGGCAAGAAGGCCGTCGCGGAGGGCATCGTGTACGGCGCGTTCGATATGGTCGCGGAGCGGGCGAAGGATGATCCGCTGAAGGTGTGGGAGCGCGCGCTCGGCAACGTCCGCCCGCGCGTCGAGGTCAAGAGCCGCCGCGTCGGTGGCTCGACCTACCAGGTCCCCGTCGATGTTCGCCCGGACCGCTCGCTCGCGCTCGGCATGCGCTGGCTCGTCGAGTACGCCCGCGGCCGCAACGAGAAGACGATGGTCGACCGTCTCGCGAACGAGATCGTCGACGCCGCGCAGAACCGCGGGAACGCGGTCAAGAAGCGCGAGGACGTCCACAAGATGGCTGACGCGAACAAGGCGTTCGCCCACTACCGCTGGTAATCGCCGAGTAACGAACCCCAGGAGGGTCCGGCAGGTGGAGCAACGCTCCAAACCACCAGGCTCCGCATCATGGCCCAGAAGCCCATCGATAGCCGCACGGTCCCGTTGGACCGGACCCGAAACATCGGGATCATGGCGCATGTCGATGCCGGCAAGACCACGACGACGGAGCGGATCCTCTTCTACACCGGCGTGACCTCGCGCATCGGCGAGGTCGACGACGGCGCCGCGTTCACCGACTGGATGCGGCAGGAGCAGGAGCGGGGGATCTCGATCACCGCGGCAGCGACCACGTTTTCGTGGAAGGGCTGCGTCGTCAACCTCATCGACACGCCCGGCCACGTCGACTTCACGATGGAGGTCGAGCGCAGCCTGCGCGTGCTCGACGGCGCGGTCGCGGTGTTCTCCGCGGTCGAGGGCGTCGAGCCCCAGAGCGAGACGGTATGGCGGCAGGCCGATCGCTATCGCATCCCGCGCCTTGCGTTCATCAACAAGTGCGACCGCGAGGGCGCCGATCCGGAGCGCGTGCTCGTCGAGATGCGCGAGAAGCTCGGCGCACGCCCGATCGCGATCCAGATGGCGGTCGGCATCGGCGAGGGCTTCCACTCGATCATCGATCTGATCGCCATGCGCGCGCGTACGTGGGACACGACGAGCTTTGGCGTGACGTTCGAGGACGGCCCGATCCCGCACGCGCTCGTCGACGACGCGAGCCGCGCGCGCGAGTCGATGATCGAGGCCATCGCCGAGCACGACGACGAGCTGATGGCGGCGTGGGTGAGCGGGCGCGAGCTGTCGAGCGAGCAGATCCGCAAGGCGCTGCGCCGGGTCACGCTCCTCGCGCATGGCGTGCCGACGCTCGTCGGTGCGGCCTACCGCAATCAGGGCATCCACAACCTGCTCGATGCGGTGCTCGAGTACCTGCCGTCGCCCGCGGACGCCGCCGAGATTCGCGGCCGCGATCCCGGCGATCTGATCTCCGGGCCGACCGGGGCGCCGACGCTCGTCCGTCATGTCACCGTCGGACAGGCCGACGCCGAGCCGCTCGCCGCGCTCGCGTTCAAGGTCCAGTTCGACGACGCCGGCGGCCAGCTCACGTTCGTCCGCGTGTACACCGGCACCCTGCGTGTCGGCGATGCCGTGCTCAACGCGACGAAGGGCTCGAACGAGCAGATCGGCCGCCTCGTGCGGATGTTCGCGAACCACCGCGAGGACATCCGCCAGATCGAAGCCGGCATGATCGGCGCCATCATCGGCGGCAAGCTCGCGACCGGCGATACCCTGTGCGATCCGCGCGCGCCGATCCTGCTCGATCCGATCGCGGTGCCGAACGCGGTGATGGGGGTCGTCGTCGAGCCCGACTCGGATGCCGACCATGCGCGCCTGCTGGCCGCGCTCGAGCGGCTCGCGATCGAGGACCCGTCGTTCCGCATCAAGACCGATCCGGAGTCCGGCCAGATCGTGATCTCGGGCATGGGCGAGCTCCACCTCGACATCGTGGCCGACCGCCTGCGCCGCGAGTTCGGCGTCCACGCTCGGGTCGGCAACCCCCAGGTCGCGTACCGCGAGACGGTGACCCGCCACGGGGAGGGCGAGAACAAGTTCGTCCGTCAGCTCGGCGCCCGCGGCGAGTACGGCCACGTCCGGCTCGTGGTCGAGCCCACCGACCGCGGCGGCGGCTACGTCTACGAGAACCGCGCGCCCTCCAGCGACATCCCCCAGGAGCACGCGCCCGCCGTCGAGGCCGGGATCGCCGAGGCGGTCGAGCGGGGCGTGCTCGCCGGCCGGCCGATGACAGACCTCCGCGTCCAGGTCGTCGGCGGCAGCTATCACCCTGTAGATTCAAACAATTACGCGTTCAAGGTGGCCGGATCCAAGGCGTTCGTGGCGGCGGCCAACCAGGCCGGGCCGACCCTCCTCGAGCCGATCATGTCGCTCGAGGTGGTGACTCCCGACGAATCGGTGGGCGACGTCCTCGGCGATTTGCATGCCAGACGCGGAAAAGTCGCTGGAATTACCGTGCGCGGTGGTGTACAAGCCGTCGCCTGTTTTGTCCCGATGGCGTCGATGTTCGGGTACACCACCGACCTTCGTTCTCGGACCAAAGGCAGAGCCTCTCATTCGATGGAATTCGACCACTACGCAGAAGTTCCTCTGCAAATTCGTGAAGACCTGATGTCCCGAGCCCGCGCGTAAGGAAACTGCAAGCCATGTCCAAAGAGAAATTCGTCCGCAACAAGCCGCACGTGAACATCGGAACGATCGGTCACGTCGACCACGGTAAGA
>DAIRFU010000290.1:0-8815 GCA_036794935.1 Kofleriaceae bacterium
TGTGGACGGACACGCTGCGACTGCACGAGCTCGTGCAGGGCCTCAAGCCGACGACGGCGCCTTCGGTGGGCCTCAAGGTCGACGCCGACGCGGTGCCCGCGGACGTGCTCGCAGCGGCGGATCTCGAGGATCCCGCGACGACCGTCGCGCTGATCCAGCTGAATGCGGTCGTCGGCGTGCGCGGGGTGGTCGAGAACGGCACGATCACCAGGATCGGCATCACGTGCGCGCTGTGCCACTCGACGGTCGACGACTCGGTGACCACCGGCATTGGCAAGCGCCTCGACGGCTGGCCCAACCGCGATCTGAATCCGGGCGCGATCATCGGCCTCACGCCGGGGTTATCGGCGCTGACCGCCACGCTCGGCGTCGACACGATGGTCGCGAAGACCGCACTCGATAGCTGGGGAGCCGGCCGCTACGACGCGCGGTTCAATCAGGACACGGAGAGCCATCCGGTGCTGATCCCGCCGGCGTACGGTCTGCGCGACGTCGCGCTCGAGACGTACACCGGCGAAGGCCCGGTCTCGTACTGGAACGCGTACGTGGCGGTCACCCAGATGGGCGCGCACGGCAACTTCAAGGACGACCGCGTCGGCATCGACATCGAGCAGGATCCGGATCGCGTCACGCCGATGCTGCCGGCCCTGCGCGACTACCAGTTCTCGCTCGAGCCGCCGGCGCCACCGGCCGGGAGCTTCGACGCCGCCGCGGCCGCACGCGGCAAGCTGGTGTTCGAGGGCGCGGGCACCTGCGCGAGCTGCCACGCCGGCGCGAGCTTCACGGATGCGCCGACACTGCACGCTCCCGACGAGACAGGCATGGCACTCGACGAGGCGCGGCGTAGCGCGACCGGCATGTATCGCACCACCCCGCTTCGGGGCGCCTGGCAACACCCGCCGTACTTCCATGACGGGAGCGCGGCAACGCTCACCGAGGTGGTGGAGCACTACAATACGGCGCTGGCCCTGTCGCTGACGCAAGAGCAGCGCGACGACCTCGTCCAGTACTTGCTATCCTTGTGATTTACTCGCTGGCAACACCATGGGCTCACAACCACCGCCATCTGGACCGGACCTGAGACTCGGCATCGCCGACGATACGCTGCGCGCCGAGCCCGTGCTCGGCCACGTCGATGGTCAGCCCGTGCTGCTCGTGCGCGACGGCGAGCGCATTCGTGCGATCGCGGCGCAGTGCACGCACTACGGCGCGCCGCTCGCCGAGGGGCTCTTCCGCAACGGGAACGTCCACTGCCCCTGGCACCATGCGTGCTTCGATCTGGCGACGGGTGCGCCGCGTGGGCCGGCGATCACGCCGCTGGGCTGCTGGGAGGTCATCTCCGAGCCCGGACGAATTCGCGTCGGCGATCCGCTCGAGGTGCCGCGCGCGGAGGTCAAGGGGCCCGAACGCGTGATCATCCTCGGCGGCGGCCCGGCGAGCGTCGCGTGTGCGGAGGCGCTGCGGCTGGCCGGCCATCGTGGCTCGATCACGATCGTCACGGCGGAGGGCTCCGATCCGGTCGATCGGCCGAACCTCTCGAAGGACTACCTCGCCGGTGCCGCGCCGGAGGAGTGGGTGTATCTGCGGACCGCCGATGCGTTGCGCGGGCACGGCATCTCGGTCGTCGACGGTCAGGCGCAGCGGATCGATACGAAGCAGCACCTCGTGGTCGTCGGCGATCGCGAGCTGGGCTGGGACGCGCTGCTCGTCGCGACGGGCTGCGAGCCGATCCGGCTGCCGATCGACGGAGCCGGGCAGGCCCACGTCCACACGCTGCGCACGCTCGCGGACAGCCGCGCGATCGCGAACGCGGCGGGCGCGAACACGCAGGTGGTCGTGATCGGCGCGAGCTTCATCGGGCTCGAGGTCGCCGCTTCGCTGCGTGCGCGTGGCGCGCAGGTCACGGTCGTCGGGCCGGAGACCACCCCGCTCGCGCGCGTGCTCGGTGACGAGGTGGGCGCGTTCATCCAGCGCGTCCACGAGACGAACGGCGTCAGCTTCCGGCTCGGCCGCAAGCCGGCATCGATCGGTGCGGACCACGTCGTGCTCGATGACGGCACGCAGCTGCCGGCGTCACTCGTCGTGATGGGCGTCGGCGTGCGACCGCGCACGGATCTCGCCGCCGCGGCCGGGCTGACGATCGATCGCGGCATCGTCGTCGACGAGCAGATGCGCGCGGCCCCGGGCATCTGGGCCGCCGGCGACGTCGCCAGGTATCCATGGGGCGGGGAGCTGGTGCGCATCGAGCACTTCCAGGTCGCGGTACGGCACGGTCAGAACGTGGCGCGCGCGATGCTCGGCCAGCCGTCGACGCCGGACGTGCCCTTCTTCTGGAGCGCGCACCACGACGTGACGCTCGGGTATGTCGGCCACGCCGAGCAGTTCGATGCGGTCGAGATCAAGGGCAGCCTCGATGCGCGCGACGCGCACGTCGTGTACCGGCAGGGCGGTGCGGTTCGCGCGGTCGTCACGCTCGGTCGTGACCAGCTCGCGCTGCAGGTCGAGGCGGCCATGGAGACGCGCAACGCCGACGAGCTCGATGCGATCGTTCGCTGAGCCGTGCATGGGGAGGCAGTGGAGCTCGTTGGTGCTCGCGCTCGTGCTCGCGGCGTGCGGCGGTGACTCGCGCCCCCGCACGCTCGGGCTGATCGATGCGCCTCCCGGTGGTGACGTCGAGCCGATCATCACCGACGAGCTCGCCGAGGCGATCGCCGCGCACGACGCGCTCCTCGTGTACGTCGGCGCGAGCTGGTGCGAGCCGTGTCGCGAGTTTCACGAGGCGGCCGCCGCCGGCGAGCTCGATGACGCGCTGGGCGGGGTGCGCCTGCTCGTGTTCGATGCGGATCGCGACACCGACGCGCTCGAGGCCGCCGGCTACCACTCGAACCTGATCCCGCTGTTCGCGGTACCGCGCATCGACGGCAGGTCGAGCGGCAAGCAGATCGAGGGCGCGATCAAGGACCGCGCGGCGGTGCCCCAGCTCGTGCCGCGCCTGCACGCGCTCCTCGGGCGTTAGCGCAAGAAGCGCGGCTCGCTCGACGAATCGTCCGCCTCGCCCGCGCTCGCGGGCCGCTCCGGGGCGACGGGCGCCAGCGGCGGCGGCGCGGCGATCACCGGCCGCGGCACGGGGGGCGGCGCGGCGATCACGGGCGGCGGCACGGGCGGTGGCACGGCGGCGACGGGCGACGGAGCCGTGCGCGGGCGGGGCGCCGGCGCCCGGCGCGTCTCGCGATCGACGGGCGTCCGGCGCGCGGTCGCGACCGGGAGGTCGTGGGGCTCGTTGACGAAGTAGGCCGCGTTCGCGAGGAAGCGGACGAGGCGGAGGTGGCAGAAGATCCAGTAGCCGGCGACGAGCAGCGAACCTACCGCGCCGAGGATTCCGATCCCGCCGCCGAGGCCGTACGTGAGCTGAAAGAACAGGTCGGCCACGACCATCACGATCAGCGCGCGGCTCATGCTGCCGGCCTCGTCACGCAGGGCCAGCTGATCGTTCGCGGCCGCGGAGCGCTGGAGCGTGCGGATCATCATCACGAGGCCGATGCCGTACGCGAGGTCCTTCACGATGGCGACGCTCTGGAGCGAGCCCAGCCGTTCGCTGGCGGCCAGGACGTCGCTCGCCGAGCTGGTGGGATCGAGCGCGACGGCGATGAACGAGGTCACCGCGTGGTAGCTCCACAGCATCGCGGCGGTCGCGATGGCGAAGCCAGCCGCGGCGATCACCAGGCCGCGGATGTCGACGCGGACGCGCGCCAGCTCCGGGATCGATCGCGCCGCGCCGACACACATGAGGAGCGTCGCACCGGCGTTCGCGAGCATCACGTACTCGAGCCAGTCGAGCGCGTTGCGCGAATCGTCCATCGAGCTCGCGCTGAATGCCTTGACCGTCATCACGATCGAGAGCGCGAGCTGCAGCAGCATCAAGATCGCGCCGAAGCGGACGAGCTTGAGCCCCTTGCAGAACGAAGGCAGCGTGGTGGCCACGGCACGACAGTAGCGAGGCCGCTGCGAAAATGCTCGGTAAATCTCAGTGCGGAGCTTCGTCTTCCCAGTGGCGGACCATCCTGAACACGCCGACGAACATGCCGGCGCCGAGCAGCAAGAAGGTCAGGCCGCCGAACACCGTGGCGAACGAGAGCTGACCCTGGATGGCGCCGAGCATGAAGCCGACTGCAGCCATGAGCGGGAGAAGCACGAGACAGAGAACCGCGGCCATGCCGCCACTGACTGCGAGCGCCGTGCCGCGACCGTGGGCGCGCTAACCGCGCGTGGTGACTGTTCGGTGCGGCGCGGTTGTCGTCGAGTCGATAACACGCGCGCTCGAAACGACTACCGCCGCCTAACCACGGTCGTGCATGCGCAGGCGTGTCGCCAGGCGGTGCAGGTTGCCGCGCTGCAGCCCGAGCCGGCGCGCGGCCTCGGCCCAGTTGCCATCGCAGTCACGGACGGTCGAGGCGATCAGGCCCTTCGTGAAATCGTCGACGGCATCGCGCAGGCGCTGGGTACCGTCGGGCGCATGGCGTTCGGCGGACGGCGTGGGCTCGAGGCCGAGATCGGCGACGTCGATGAGGACCATCTGGCCATCGTCGCGCTCCGACGCGCGCAGTGCACCGCGGACGAGCGCGTGCTCGAGCTCGCGGACGTTCCCGGGCCAGTCGTACTCGCGCAGCCGCTTGCGGGCCGGCACGGTGAGCCGGATGTGGCCGACGCCGAGGCGCTCGCGCGCGAGATCGAGAAAGTGGCCGGTGAGCACGCCGATGTCGTCGCGGTGATCGCGCATCGGCGGCACGTGCAGCGGGAACACGCCGAGCCGGTACAGCAGGTCGGCGCGGAACCGGCCCGCACGGACCTCCTCGCGGAGGTCGCGATTCGTCGCGGCGATCACGCGCACGTCGACACGCAGCGGCCGGTCCGAGCCAATCCGCTGGACCTCGCCGGACTGCAGGACGCGCAGGAGCTTGGACTGGATCGCGAGCGGCAGCTCGCCGATCTCGTCGAGGAACAGCGTGCCGCCGTCCGCGATCTCGAACTTGCCGGCGCGGTGATCGATCGCACCGGTGAACGCACCCCGCAGGTGACCGAACAGCTCGCTCTCGGCGAGCGTGTCGGGTAGCGCGGCGCAGTTGACGATCACCATCGGCTTGCTCGCGCGCGGCGACTTGGCGTGGATCGCGTGCGCGACGAGCTCCTTGCCGACCCCGGTCTCCCCGGTGATCAGCGCGGTGAGCTGCGAGCGCGCGAGCATCTCGATCTCCTGGCGGACGCGCGTCATCGCCTCGCTGACGCCGAGCAAATCGCCGCCCATGCGGTCGAGGGCTTCGCGGACGAGCTGGCGCGTGCCGCGCGTATCTCGCGTCCTCACCTGCTCGAGCGCCGCCGAGAGCGCGCTGGTGCGCAGCGCCGCGCCGGCCATCGTGGAGATCATCGCGACGTGCTGGAGGTCGATGCGGTCGAACGCCTGCGGATCGAGGGCGTCGAACACGAGCGCGCCGACGACCTCACCGCCGACGTTGAGTGCACACCCCATGCAGGCGTGGACCCGCGAGAGCGCGTGGCCGGCGTTCGCGAACAGCCCGTCGAACGGGTCGGGCATCTCCGCGTCGTCAAACCGGATCGGGCCGGGGGCCGCGAGGACGCGCGCGAGGCGCGGGTGGAGCTCGGGAGGATACCGGCGTGCGATCGCCTCGGCGCGAAGCCCGTCGACCGCGATCGGCACCAGCTCGCCGTCGTCGAGGCGGAGCAAGGCGACCGAATCACACGGGATGATGCGTCGAGCCACGCCGAGGAGGCGCTGGTAGCGGTCGGTGGGGCTCAGGTCAGCGGCCAGGTCCGACGCGAGCTGAAACAACGGGTCGAGCATGCGTTATCGAATCGATAGCACCCCGTTGTCGATCGGGGCTCGCGGCCCTTTGTCGCGGGTCTGGCAAGCCTCGGAGGTTCCTGGAGGGCCCGCCCTGGTGGTCGGTGCGACGTTTGGACGCACCGCAGGCGAACCGACATATCCGCGAACCCCAGCCTAGTGACAGCCGCTCGACACCTTCAGCGCATCCTGGGCCATCCAGCCGAACCGCTTGACGCCGTTGCCGACGATGTAGCCGTAGAGGAAGCGCATCGAGCCGTCGCGCACGATGTAGCGGCCGTTGCTGTTGGCGACCCACAGCGGGATCGAGATCGACGGCCGGCCGCTGCGCGTCGGTACCGACACGCGGCGGAACCTGGTGCCGGCCGGAAAGTGATCGGTGGTCGCGCCGCCGAGCCCGAAGCCAGGCACGCTGAACACGAGGTTCGCGCTGCGCCGCCCGTTCGCCCGCGGCAGCGGCAGGTAGTCGCCGGCGCGCTCGTGGCCATTCGGGCCGACCTTGCTGTCGTAGACGACCTTCTTCAGCTCGAGCTCGGGGTCGTGCGAGCTCCGGATCTCGTAGCAGGCCATCTTGCCGTCGTGTGGATCCTTCGCGTCGACGTTTCCGACGTGATCGCGAAACGACGCCTCGCTGACGATGCGATCGAACGGGTACCAGCCGGCGCTGCCGTTGCTCGTCGAGAGCGCGAGCGCGTGCGCCTTGCCGGCGAGCGCGCGGGTCTGCCCGTAGTTGAACGTCATGCGAGTGCCGGTCTGCACGGCGAGCACGTTGCCGTCGCCGTCGCGGACCGAGGCGCCCGGCTCGACAGCCCACACCTCGCCGCCGCCCGCGTTCTGCACGCGCGAGCTGCCCGCGCGGAACCGGCAGTTGTACGGGCTCGCGATGCAGTGGGTGCCGTTGACGCCGGACGAGCCGCCCGCCTCGATCACGCCGATCGACGTATCGACGAGGTCGCCGTCATCTTCCTCGACGTCGCCGACATCGAGACACCCCACCAGCGCGATCAGCACGAGATATTTCATGGCGCGCTGCGGATTGCAGCCGTCGTGCCTCGACTGGTCCACGCAGGTGAGCGCGGTTTCCTCGGTCAACCACCCGAACGCCCGCGGTGGGCGCGGCGCACGGTGCAAACGCGCGTCTGCACCGCTGGGACCAGTTTGCGTCAGACCGAACGCTGGATGACGACGATGATCAGCAGCAGCGACAGGATCGCTGCGAGCAGCGGAGTGATCACGCCGAAGAACGCGAGCTCGGAGCGTCGGCTGATCTCCGGCGCGTGATAGTTCATCTGATGGTCGACGTGCGTTGCCATACCTACACGTCATGCATCGCGCATTCCGGCGCGGTACGACTCGGGTATGTGGAGCCTTGGCCCGGTCTGGCAGGACGCAGCTGCGCTCGCTGCCGCATGGCAGCGCGCCCGGCCGTTTCCGCACCTCGTCGTCGACGACTTCGTCGCACCGGCCGCGCTCTCCGAGCTGTTCGCAGTGCTGGACGACGAAGCGGTCGATCCGTACGAGGGCGACCTGTTCCGCTTCGAGGCGACCGCGCCGGAGCCGGCGACCGTTGCATTTCGCGAGGTGCGCGACGACTTCGCCGCCATGCTCGCGCCGAGCCTCGCGACGATCACGGGCAAGCCGGTCGCACGTGCGGACATGCGTGCGTACGCGTACCGGCCGGGGCACTTCCTGTTGCCCCACACCGATCACCGCGAGGGGCTCGCGCGCCAGCTCGCGTACGCGTATTACCTGCCGTCGCCGGAGCCACCGGATGGCGGCGAGCTCGAGCTCTTCGCGTGTCGCGTCGAGGCCGGCGCGATCGTCGCGACCGAGAGCGCGCGCGTGATCGAGGCGCGCGGCAACCGGCTGGTCGTGTTCGATGTCGGCGACGTGTCGCTGCATCAGGTCCGCGAGGTGCTCGCCGGCCTGCGCATCTCGCTCGCCGGGTGGTTCTACCCGTGACCGCGCTCGGCGACCTGTTCGGCGCCGCGCTCGTCGTGCCGGGCGTGATCGATCCCGCTCGGGCGGCCGCCGTGCGCGAGCGCTGGCACGCGCGGGGCTACGATCGCTACGCGCTCGTCGATCGGGGCAGCTACGACGTGCTGGTGGATCCGGAGGAGCCGGCGCTGCTGCCGATCCTCGTCCGCGCGGCCGAGCAGGCGACGGGCCGCTCGCTCGCGGTGGCCGAGGCGCGCGGCCTGCGCCTGGCACCGGGCGACTACCTGCTCGCGCACCACGATCGGCTGCACGCCGATAATCCCGTCGAGGTCATGCTCGACCTGTCGCCCGCGCCCGTCGCCGGCGCCGATGTCCACTACCGCCGCCGCGGCCAGGTCTTCTTCCGGTTCCCGTCCACGCCGGGCGCGCTCGCGATCGTCGAGCGCGGCGTCACCGTCACGTGCAATCACACGTACGTCAGCAAGCTGCACCCGGCCGCGAGCGTGGTGCGGCTCGTCGCGCTGCTGCGCGATAGGCCGGCGGTCAGCTCTTAGCGAACCGCTCGAACATCGCCGCGACGCGGCGGGCGCCCTCGTCGAGCCGCGCCGGGGCCACGTGCGAGTAGCTCAGCCGGAACGCGACGCGCGGGCTCGGGGCCGGCCGGAACTCGCGGCCCGGATCGATCATCACGCCCTCGGCGAGCGCGGCCTCGACCAGCGCGAGCTCGTCGCCGCATGCGTCGGTCTCGATCCAGATCGAGAAGCCGCCCTCGGGCTCGCGGAACGTCAGGGCCGGCGCGTGGCGGCGCAAGCCGGTGGCCAGTGCGACGGCGCGCTCGGCGTATGCGGCGCGCGTGCGCGCGACGAACGCGTCGTAGTCGAAGCCCGAGAGGAGCCGGCCAAGCGCAGCGGGCGCTCGGCATTCGGGCGCGACCGGGCCCGGGTACTGCACGCCGCGTCGCTGCGCCGGCTGGCCGACACCACGCAGGTGGTCGGGCCTGGCTCGCACGACTTCGTCCGC